>DASYPC010000158.1:0-2622 GCA_036007105.1 Burkholderiales bacterium
GTTCGTGGGGCTAGGGGCCTACACGACCGCGTATCTGACGACGCGCTATGGCACGTCGCCGTGGCTCACGCTGCCGATCGGGCTCGTCATCACCTTCGCGGTCGCGCTGTTCCTGGGCTTCATCACGCTAAGAATGCGCGGTCACTACCTGCCGCTGGCGACGATCGCCTGGGGGATGAGCCTGTACTTCCTGTTCGGCAATCTTGATTTTCTCGGCGGGAATACCGGGCTCACAGGCATTCCGCCGCTCGCGCTGCCCGGATTCGAGCTCAAGAGCGAGCGGCGTTTTTACTATCTCATCTGGGCGATCGCCCTCTGTGCGCTGTGGGCGAGCAACAATCTGCTCGACTCGCGCCAAGGCCGCGCGATCCGCGCGTTGAAGAGCGGGCTCGAGATGGTCGAGGCATTCGGCGTCGACGCGGCGCGCCTGAAGATCGTCGTGTTCGTCTACGCCGGGCTGCTCGCGTGCGTTTCGGGGTGGCTGTACGCGCACTTGCAGCGCTTCGTGAACCCGAGCCCGTTCTACATCAATCAGGGCATCGAATACCTGTTCATGGCGGTCGTCGGCGGCGCCGGAAGTGTCTGGGGCGCGGTTATCGGCGCGACGCTGATCACGCTGCTCAAGCAGTGGCTGCAGGACCTGTTGCCGCACATCCTCGGCCGCGCTGGCAATTTCGAGCTGGTCGTGTTCGGCGTGCTGATGGTGCTCCTGCTGCAGCGCGCGCGTGAAGGAGTCTGGCCCTGGCTCGAGCGCCTGCTGCCAAGGCGCGCCCCGCCGCCCGTGCCGGACGCGCCGACACTGCGCACGCGGCACAAGACGGCGGGTCAAGACGTGCTGCTCAAGGTCGACGCGGCGCGCAAACAGTTTGGCGGGCTTGTTGCCGTGAACGACCTGTCGTTCGACATCCGGCGCGGCGAAATCCTCGGCCTGATCGGCCCGAATGGCGCGGGAAAGAGCACGATGTTCAACTTGATCTGTGGCTCGCTGCCGCTCAGCGCAGGCGACGTGCGCTTCTGCGGCGCCTCGATCGGCAGCCGCCAGCCATATGAGATCGCGCGGCTGGGGATCGGGCGCACGTTCCAGCACGTGAAGCTGATCGGATCGATGAGCGTGCTCGACAACGTGGCGCTCGGCGCGTTTCTGCGCAGCGAGGCCGGTGTGTTGCGCGCTGCGCTCAAGCTCGACCGCGGCGAGGAAGCGCGAGTCAAGGGGGAGGCGGCGCGCCAGATAGCCCGCTGCCGGCTCGACGCGCACACCTTCGATGCGGCGGGCAGCCTTGCGCTCGGCAAGCAACGGCTCGTGGAAATCGCCCGCGCGCTCACGGCGGATCCCCTCCTGCTGCTGCTGGACGAGCCCGCGGCAGGGCTGCGCTACCTGGAAAAGCAGGAACTGGCGGCGCTGTTGCGCAGCCTGCGCGATGAAGGCGTCACCATCCTCCTGGTCGAGCACGACATGGACTTCGTGATGGGCCTTACCGACCGACTGGTCGTGATGGACTTCGGCGAAAAGCTCGCCGAAGGGTTGCCCGCGGAAATCCAGAAGAATCCCGTCGTCCTCGAAGCGTATCTGGGCGGTGTCGCATGAGCGCAGCGAGAGAAGTTAAGGCGCGAAGCGCTCGTCGCCGCGCGAATGCGGAAGAGGCCGACTCGCTTGGGTCCGGCTGGCTGCGGCGAGTCCAAGGAGGCCGAGCATGAGCGCGTTGCTTGAAGTCCGCGATCTCCGCGTCGCCTACGGTAAGGTCGAGGCCGTGCACGGTGTATCGCTCGCGGTCGGCGAGGGGAGCATCGTCACCGTCATCGGACCCAATGGCGCCGGCAAGACGACGCTGCTCGGCGCGAGCATGGGGCTGCTGCCGTCACGCGGCGACATCGTCTACGCCGGTGCATCTATTGCCGGCATCGCCGTCGAGCAGCGCGTCGCGCTCGGGCTGTGCCTGGTTCCGGAGCGGCGCGAGCTGTTCGCGGCGATGAGCGTGGCCGACAACCTCGAGCTGGGAGCGTTTCAGCGCTACCGCGCCGGCGATCGGGCTATCGGACGGGCGCGCGAAGAAGTTTATGCTCGTTTTCCCCGGCTCGCCGAGCGCCAACGGCAATTAGCGGCAACGTTGTCGGGCGGCGAACGGCAAATGCTCGCCCTCGGTCGTGCGCTGATGGCTAAACCGAGGCTCCTGATGCTCGACGAGCCGAGCCTCGGGCTCGCGCCGCTGATCGTGAAGGAAATCTTCAATATCATCGCCACGCTCAAGGCAACCGGCGTATCGATACTGCTGGTCGAGCAAAACGCGCGCGCCGCGCTGCAGATCGCCGATTACGGCTATGTGCTGGAAACCGGCGAGCTCGCGCTCGAGGGCCCGAGCGCCGAGCTCGCGGTCAACCCGCGTGTCGCGGCGACGTATCTGGGACAGGCCGTCCGCGACGTCCCGGCCTAGCTCATACGTCGCATTCCGGCCAGGGCTTGTGCCGCGCGGGATGCGACCCGACAATGCGCGTCAGAGACCATGAATGCTATCCAACAAGGACTGCCGTGACCAATCTCGCCGTTCCCACCCTCAACCCCGCGCTGCTCGACCAGGCGACGCAACTCCTGCTCGCACCGGCGGCGCTCGAATTCCGGCAGCTCTC
>DASYPC010000159.1:0-2575 GCA_036007105.1 Burkholderiales bacterium
GCATCTGGTTCATTTCGGATTTCGAGGGCGTCGGCAATCTCTATTCGTGCGGCGTGAACGGCGAGGACCTGCAGCGCCAGACCGAGCATGCCGACTTTTACGCGCGCCATGCATCCAGCGACGGCAAGCGGATCGTCTATCAATGCGGCGCCGACGTCTGGTTGCTCGATCCGCAGCGCGGCACGAGCGCCCGAGTCGAGATCGAGGTGCCCGCGCACCGCACGCAGGCCGCGAGGAGATTCGCGCCGGCCGCCGACTATCTCGGCGGGTGCGACGTGCATCCTGCAGGCCACAGCCTTGCAGCGGATGTGCGCGGCAAGCTGTTCTCGTTTCCGCTCTGGGAAGGCGCCGTGCGCCAGCACGGTGCGCCGGACGGCGTGCGCTATCGGCTCGCTCGGTGGCTCGCGGACGGCAAGACGCTGGTCGCGGTCAGCGACGAGAAGGGCGAGGAGCGGCTGCAGGTGTTCGCCGAAGCGGCTACGCGCACGCTCGATGCCGACATCGGGCGCGTCGTCGCGATGGAAGCGGCGCCGACCGCAAGCCGTGTCGCCGTGGCGAACCACCGCAACGAAGTGCTGCTGGTCGACATCGAATCCGGGGCCGCGCAGGTGATCTCCTCGAGCAAGTTCGGCCGCAGCGACCACCTCGCGTGGTCCGCCGACGGCGCCTGGCTCGCGTTTCCGGTCGTCACCAGCATGCGGCACAGCGCGATCCGGATGTACGAAGTCGCTTCCGCAAAGACCGTGCCGGTGACGAGCGGGGAGTTCCGCGACTATTGCCCGTCGTTCGATCCGCAGGGGCGCTACCTGTACTTCCTCTCAGCCCGCACATTCGATCCGGTGTACGACAGCGTGCATTTCGACCTTTCGTTTCCGCGCGGCACGCGACCCTATCTCGTTGCCCTGCAGGCCGGCGGCCGCCCGCCGTTCGATCCCGAGCCGCGCGGATTCGGCAAGCCGGCGGGGAAGGAGGAGGGCGAAGAGGCGAAACCGGTGATGCGCATCGACACGGAGGGCCTCGAGCGGCGCGTCGCGGCGTTTCCAGTCGCCGAAGGCCTGTACCGGCAGATCGCCGGAATCAAGGGAAAGGCGTTGTGGACCGTGTTCGAGCCGGTTGGCGCGCATGGGCGCGGCGGGCATCGCGAAGGCCCGGGCCGGCTCGACAGCTTCGAATTCGAGACCGTGCACAAGGAGACGCTGCTCGACAAGATCGACGCGTTCTCGCTTTCGCACGACGGCAAGACGATGGTCGTGCGCGAAGGCAAGCGCCTGCGCGCGCTGGAAGCCGGCGCGAAGCCGGAGGACAAGGCCGAGGGCTTCCCGGAGCATTCGCGCAAGACCGGGTGGATCGAGCTAGAGCGGATCCGCGTCTCGGTCGAGCCGACGCTCGAGTGGCGGCAGATGCTGCGCGAAGTGTGGCGGCTGCAGCGCGACCAGTTCTGGGTCACCGATATGTCCGGCGTGAACTGGGAGGCGATGTACCGCCGCTACGAGCCGCTGCTCGCGCGCGTCGCGACCCGGGGCGAGCTCTCCGACCTGATCTGGGAGCTGCATGGCGAGCTCGGTACCTCGCACGCCTACGAATTCGAAGGCGATCACCGCAAGCCCCCGGCGCTGTCGCTCGGCGCGCTGGCTGCGGACTTGCGGTTCGACGCAGCGAGCGGCGGTTACGAAATCGTGCAGATCGCCACCGGCGACGCGTGGGACGCGGGCGCCGACTCGCCGCTCAATGCGGTCGGCGTCGAAGCGCGCGTCGGCGAGCGCATCCTCGCGGTGAACGGGCAGTCGCTCAGCCGCGAGCGCACGCCGCAGTCGCTGCTCGTGCATCAGGCGGGTGCAAAGGCGGAGCTGACGCTCGGCTCCGCGCAGGGTGAGAAACGCACGGTGCTCGCGACGCTGCTCAAGGACGAAGTGCCGGCGCGCTACCGCGATTGGGTGGAAAAGAACCGCCGCTGGGTGCACGAGCAGTCCAAGGGCCGCGTCGGCTACGTGCACTTGCCTGACATGATGTCGGCCGGCTACGCCGAATTCCACCGCTACTTTATCCTCGAATGCGAGCGCGACGGAATGATCATCGACGTCCGCTACAACCGCGGCGGCCATGTCTCGCAGCTGCTGCTCGAAAAAGTCGCGCGGCGCCGCATCGGCTACGCGATCGCGCGCTGGGAAGGACCGTTCCCGTATCCGGAAGATTCCGCGTTCGGCCCGCTGGTCGCGCTGACCAACGAGCACGCGGGCTCGGACGGCGATATCTTCTCGCACTGCTTCAAGCTGATGAAGATCGGGCCGCTGGTCGGCAAGCGCACCTGGGGCGGCGTGATCGGCATCTGGCCGCGGCATCGCCTTGTCGACGGCACCGAAACGACGCAACCCGAGTTCTCGTTCTGGTTCTCCGACGTTGGCTGGGCGGTCGAGAACTACGGCACCGATCCGGACCGCGAAGTCGACAACGCGCCGCAGGACCATGCGGCGGGGCGCGACCGCCAGCTCGAGAGCGCGCTGGCGGTTGCGCTCGAGCGGATCGAAGCGTCGCCGCCGCAGCGGCCGGCTCCGCAGCCGCGGCCCGTGCTCGCGCC
>DASYPC010000160.1:0-6673 GCA_036007105.1 Burkholderiales bacterium
CCGCGGCTCTGGGCGGAGCTGAAGCCAGGCACGCGCATCGTTTCGCACCAGTTCGACATGGGCGACTGGAAGCCGGAGAAGAGACTCGAATCGACCGGACGCACGATCTATTTCTGGACCATCCCGGACCCGAAGAAGCGGCGCTTACCATAGTGGCCAAGCCGCTGCGCATCGAAGTCGCTTCCGACGTCATTTGCCCGTGGTGCTACATCGGCAAGCGACGCCTGGCCAAGGCGCTGGGGCTGGTCGCAGGGGAAATTGAAGCCAGCATCGAGTGGCTGCCGTTCCAGCTCAACCCGGGACTGCCGTCCGAGGGAGTGCTGCGCGCGGACTACCGGCGCGCGAAATTCGGCTCGCTCGAGCGCAGCCGCGAGCTCGATGCGCGCGTTGCGCGCGAGGGCGCGGGCGAGGGAATCGAGTTTGCGTTCGACCGCATGCAGCGCACGCCCAACACGACGAGCGCACACCGCCTGATCGATCTCGCCCAGCGCCAGCAGAAGGCCGAGCCGGTGGTCGACGCGCTCTTTCGCGCCTACTTCGAAGAGGGGCGCGACATCGGCGATGAAAGCGTCCTGGCGGGTGTCGCGGCGCAATCCGGCGTCGCCGACTGGCCGCAGGCAGCGGACGCACAGCGCGTCGCGCAGCTCGAAGAGCGCGTGCGCGAGCTCGGTATCAGCGGCGTCCCGACGTTCATCTTCGACCGGCGTTCCGGAATTTCGGGCGCGTACCCGCCCGCGGAGCTCGCCGCAGCAATCCGCGCCGCCGCGGCTCGCTAGGCTTCGCCCTCGAACACCAGGGTGACGCGCTTGTTGCGCTTGCCCTCGCTGCGGATCTTCGCGACCGTGAGATGCCCGACTTCTCGCGTGTTGCGCACATGCGTCCCGCCGCAGGCCTGCAGGTCGATCCCCGGGATTTCCATGAGCCGGACCCGCCCGGCTCCGCGCGGCGGGGCGACCGACATCGTTTTCACGAGCTCTGGACGGGAATCGAGCTCCGTATCCGTGATCCAGCTGAATCGCGTTTCGTGAGAGGCATCGACGAGGGCGTTGACCGCCGCTTCGATCTGCGCCTTTACGAGCTTCTCCATCTCGATGTCGAAATCGAGATGCGCCTTGTCGGTTCCGATCCGTCCGCCGGTGACCGGCGCTCTTACGACTGCACCCAGCAGATGCAGCGCGGTGTGAAAGCGCATGTGCCGGTGGCGGCGCTCCCAGTCGATCTCTGCAACGACGCTTGCGCCCGGCGCCGGCGGGACGGCGCCCGGCTCGAGAACATGGAGGACTGATTCTCCCTCGCCCTTGAGCGTGTCGACGACGCGTAGCGCGCCGATGCGTCCCGTGTCGCCCGGCTGGCCGCCCCCCACGGGGTAGAACACCGTGCGGTCGAGCTCGACGAGGTTGTCGCGCGTCGCGCTCACCGTCGCCTCGCACGAGCGCAGGTAGGGATCGTCGCGAAACAGCAGCAGCGCCATTCAGAACAGCACGATCAGCGCGACCAGCGATACCACCAGCGCTCCAGCGGCGAAGAAGGCGAGCGAGCTGGGCGGAACATCGGGCAGGTCCGGATCGCGGGGCACGGGTTCGGGATGGTGCTCGCCGTGCTCTTCGTGGTCCTCCTGCGCCGGCGTGCCGTGCAAGCTCGCGACCTTCTGGTTGAAAGCGGTAAAGAAGTCGTCCGCGAGCTTGCGGGCCGCGGCGTCGACGAGTCGCGAGCCGATCTGTGCGAGCTTGCCGCCCACGCTGGCCTTGACCTGGTAGGAAAGGCGCGTTGCCCCGCCTTCGGGCACAAGCTGCACCTTCGCGCCTCCCTTGCCGAAGCCGGCAACGCCGCCCTGTCCCTCGAACGCGATCGAGTAGGACTGCGGCGGCTTGAGATCCGAGAGCGTGAGCTTGCCCTTGAACTTGGCCGCCACCGGCCCGACGCGCGCCGTCATCTGCACGGCGTACTCGCTATCGGTGACGCGCTCGATCGACTCGCACCCCGGAATGCAGGCTTTCAGGATCTCGGGGTCGTTGAGCGCGGCCCAGGTATCGGCCTGCGAAGCCACAATCAGCTGCTCGCCTTTCATCTCCATACGCGCTTCTCCACGTGCCTCGGCGCGGGCTGGGAAATCGCGTGCGCGAGGTCGATCAGGCTCTTCAGATTATGCACCGGCAGGAACCGGTCCACGTGCGGCAGCATCGCGCGCACGCCGGCGGGCCGCGCCTCGAACTTGTCATAGCGCAGCAGCGGATTCAGCCAGATCAACTCCCGGCAGGACTTGTGCAGGCGCTGCATTTCCTCCGCCAGGCCTTCGCCCGCCTCGCGGTCCAGGCCGTCGGAGACAAGCACCACGCAGGCGTTCTGTCCGAGCACGCGGCGGCTCCAGCGCCAGCTGAACTCGCGCAGGCAGGCGCCGATGCGCGTTCCGCCGGACCAGTCCTTGATCGCATCCGCCACCCTCGCCATCGCGACGTCGACATCGCGGTGGCGCAGCTGGCGCGTGATGTTGGTGAGCCGCGTGCCGAATACGAACACGCTGACGCGGTCTCGGTCGTTGGTGATCGCGTGCAGGAAATGCAGGAACATCCGCGCGTACGGGTTCATCGAGCCGGAGATGTCGCACAGCACGACGAGCGGCGGATGGAGATCGGTCGTCGCCGCGCGCACCAGCGGAATCACCTCGCCCCCTTCGCGCAGGGACTCGCGCAGCGTGGCTCGCAAGTCGATCCTCGTGCCGCGCGGCGAGGGGCGGTAGCGCCGCGTCCGGATCATCGGCAGCGGCAGGCGCAGCTCGCGCAGCATGCGCTTCGCCTCGGCAAGCTCGGCGGCGGACATCGTGTCGAAATCCATCCGCTGCAGCACCTCGCGCGCGGAAAACGTGAGCCGAGCATCGATTTCGACTTTCTGCTCCTCCAGCGTGCGCAGGTCTTTCTGGTTGCGCTGAGAGAACAGCGCGTCGCTCAGCCGCTGGCTCTGCTCTTCTTCCTTCGCGGCGCGACCGTAGGTCTTGGGCAGCAGCGCCTGCATCATCTTCTGCGCGAGCTGCGGATCGCGCCAGAAGATGCGGAACGCCTGGTCGAATATCGGGCGCTGCTCCTCCCTCGAAAGCAGCACCGCGGACATCGTCCAGTACCAATCCTCGCGCCGCTCGCAGTCGGCGAGCTCGAGCGCGCGCACGCAGTCGAGCACGCGGTCCGGTCCGATCCGCAGGCCCGCTGCGCGCAGCAGGCGGGCGAAGTGCATGACGTTTGCGGCCAGAAGCCCCTTTGATCCGGCCGCATCCAGCGCCGGGATCATGATCCGGGCTGTGCGGCGGCGCTGGCAAGCGCGGCGAGCGGGCAATCGCGAGCCAGCTTGGTGACCGCGCGCGACGCGACGACCAGGTGCTGCCGGAAATAGCGATCGTGGTTCCGTTCCACTTCGTCGAGTCGGTAGACGTAGTTCGCCATGATGCCCGCGGAGCGGGCCAATCCCGAGGCCGACGTGTCACCCAGCCAGTTCAGGCGCTCCAGCGCAGCGCCGTTTCCAAGGTGAAAGCGCGCCACCCGGTCGGACGGTTCGGCGCCGTGCTTCGCATGCATCAGGTACCAGGCGCAGAGCTGCAGCAGCAGGCTCGCGAGCGGCTCGGACACGGCGGCTTCGTGCCAGCCGCGCTCCTCGATTCGCTGCAGCAGCGCGACGCGCTCCTCGCCTTGCGGGCCGATTGCGAGCCGCGCGCGGGACTCCTCGAGCCAGCGCCGGAATCCGGGAATCGGCGACAGCGTTGCGAAGGTCCGCAGCTGCGGAACCTCGCGCTGGAGTTCCTCCGCCACTTGCTTGATCAGCAAATTGCCGAAAGAGATCCCGCGCAACCCATCCTGGCAATTGGTGATCGAATAGAACATCGCGCTGTCCGCCTCGCCGCCCGACGATACCGAGGATCCCACCTCGAGCAGCGGCTGGACGCGAGCGCTCATGCCCCGGGTCAGCGCCACCTCGATGAACACGAGCGGCTCGTCCGGCAGCTGCGGGTGGAAGAAAGCGAAGCAGCGGCGGTCCGCTTCCAGGCGGCGCCGCAGGTCGCCCCACCCCTGGATGGCGTGAACCGCCTCGTACTGCATGAGCTTCTCCAGCACGATCGCAGGAGTGTGCCAGTCGATCCTTTCCATCCTCAGGAACCCGCGGTTGAACCATGAGCGCAGGAGTTTCAGCAGGTCGTTGTCGATGACCTTCCATTGCGGATGCGCGGCCATGCCTTTGAGGATGAGTCTGCGCATCTCGACCAGCGCCGCCGTCGCGCCCGGCGCCGCGTTGAGGCGCCGGAACAGCTCCGGGCGCAGCGATTCCGCCGACTCCTGCAGGCGGATCAGGTTTTCGGGAATGGGGTCTGATCGGTACGCGTCCGCAGCCCGCCCGACGACGTCAGGCGATGGCGAGAAGGTCTTCGCCAGGACATCGAAAAACTCTTCGCGCTCGAGCTCGCTGAGCGTCTGGTAGCAGCCGAGGGCTTCGCGGGCGAGCGCCACGCCGGTGATCTCGCCGTGCTCGCTGAGCAGCGACTCGCAGAGGGAAACGAGGCGCTTCGTCTGGGGATGGATTTCGCCGTTCGCCCGCCCGAACAGGCGCCGCAGGAAGGACGAGGCGCTCATCGAGACCCCATCAGGTCGCAGTCGCGGCCGCTTTTGCCTCGCTCACGAGACGCTCGGTTTCCTCGCCTGCCATGCGCTCGAGATCGTCCTGGTACTTGAGAAGCACGCCGAGCGTGTTGTTGACCGTCTCGGGGTCGAGCGCGATGCGATCGAGCGCCACCAGGCAATTCGCCCAGTCGATCGTTTCGGCGACGCCGGGGAGCTTGAAAAGGTCGACGGTGCGCAAGCGCTGCACGAACGCGACCACTTCCTTCGACAGCGCGGCCGACGCGCTCGGCGCTTTGCGCCGCAGGATCTCCAGCTCGCGCGCGGCGTCCGGATAGTCCACCCAGTAGTAGAAGCAGCGCCGCTTCACCGCGTCGTGGATCTCGCGCGTGCGGTTCGAGGTGATGACGACGATGGGGGGCTCCGCGGCGCGCAGCGTGCCGATCTCCGGGATCGAGATCTGCCAGTCCGAGAGCACCTCGAGCAGGTAGGCTTCGAACGGCTCGTCGGTGCGGTCGAGCTCGTCGATCAGCAGCACGGGTGCGGCGCCTTTCTTGCCTTCGAGGGCGCGCGCGAGCGGCCGCTTCACGAGGAACTTCTCCGAGAAGATATCCTGCGAGAGCTTCTCTTTGGACTTCTCGCCCGCGGCTTCCGACAGCCGGATCTCGATCATCTGGCGCGAGTAGTTCCATTCGTAGGCCGCCTGCGCGATGTCGAGCCCTTCGTAGCACTGCAGCCGGATCAGCTCGCGGCCCAGCGAATCGGCGACGACCTTGGCGATCTCGGTCTTTCCGACCCCTGCCTCGCCCTCGAGGAAGAGCGGACGCTGCATCCGCAGCGCGAGGTAGAGCGCAGTGGCGAGGCTGCGATCCGCGACGTAATCGCCGCCGGAGAGCAGGGCGTGGGTGTCGTCGATATTTTTCGGCAGCGGGCGGGGCATGGTGGGCCAGGCAAGAAAACCCGAATTTTCCGCGAATTGCTGCGGTTGCGCCACCTCGGCGGCGGAACGGGCCCGCAAAAACAAAAAGCCCGCCGCAGCGGGCTTTTCTTCCGGGGACGAGCGGCTTACTTCAGCGCTGCCTCCACTGCGCGCTTCGCCATCACGGTCACGAGGTGCGCACGGTACTCGGCGCTCGCGTGCAGATCGCTGTTCAGGTTCGCAGCGCTTTGCTTCACCCCGGCAGCGGATTCGGGCGCGAACTTCGCAGAAAGCGCTTTCTCCATGTCCTTCTGGCGGAAGACGCTGGGACCGGCCCCGGTCACCGCGACGCGGGTGCCGCTCGCGCTGTCGGTGACGAATACGCCGACGATCGCGAAGCGCGACGCCTGGTTCTTGAACTTGGTGTAGCCCGCGCGCCGCGGAACCGGGAAAGACACGGACGTGATGACTTCCCCAGGCTGCAATGCGGTCTCGAACATTCCTTTGAAGAAATCGTCCGCCGCGATCTTGCGTTTGTTTGTCGTGATGGTGGCGCCCAGTCCGAGCGCGGCGGCAGGGTAATCCGCCGCGGGGTCGTTGTTCGCCAGCGAGCCTCCGATCGTTCCCATCGCGCGCACCTGGCGATCGCCGATCATGCCGGCCAGCGCCGCGAGCGCGGGAATCGCCTTCTTCACTTCGGCGGAATTCGCGACTTCGGCGTGACGAGTCATTGCGCCGATCGTTACCTCGGACGCACTTGCCTTGATTCCGGTGAGATCCTTGATCGTCCCCAGATCGATGAGATCGGTGGGCGAGGAAAGCCGCAGCTTCATCGCCTGGACGAGTGACTGGCCGCCGGCGAGGAGCCGTGCGTCGCCTTTCGCGAGCGCCGAGGCGTCATTCACGCTCGAGGGGCGGTGGTATTTGAATGCGTGCATGGTGGGTCTCCTTACGCTGCTTTTCTGTTCTGAAGCGCACGCCATACCGTCTGCGGCGTGGCCGGCATCGGCAGGTCCTTCACTCCGAGCGCATCGGTAATCGCGTTCATCAGCGCCGCGGGCGAGCCGATCGCGCCGGCTTCACCGCATCCCTTCACGCCGAGCGGGTTGTGCGTGCACGGAGTTTCGCGCGTGTCGACCTGGAACGACGGCAGATCGTC
>DASYPC010000161.1:0-2844 GCA_036007105.1 Burkholderiales bacterium
CGGAGTTCCGCATCGCCAAGCTGCTGCCGGCGCTGCAGGCGATCCATCCCGGCATTCGCCGCCTCGCCGCGGAATACTGGCATTTCGTCGAGACCGAGGCGCCGCTCGCGCCAACCGCGCACGCCATCCTCAGCCGGCTGCTGCAGTACGGAGCACCGCCCGACCGAATGCCAGCGGACGCGCTCTTTCTCGTCGTGCCGCGCATCGGAACGATCTCCCCCTGGTCTTCGAAGGCAACCGAGATAGCGCGCATCTGCGGCCTCAGCGGCGTGCGGCGCATCGAGCGGGGCACGCTGCATGCGCTGGACGCCCGGCTCGATGCCGATGCACGAAGGCGCGTTGCGGCGCTGCTGCACGACCGAATGACGGAATCGGTGCTCGCAGGGCCGGACGATACGGCGGGACTTTTCCGGCGTTTCGAGCCGCGGCCTCTCGGCCGCGTGCCGCTCGCGGCGCTCGAGCGATCCAACGCCGAGCTCGGGCTTGCGCTCGCGGATGACGAAATGGAGTACTTGCGCGAGGCTTTCCGTGCCCTGGGGCGGGATCCGACCGACGCCGAGCTGACGATGTTCGCGCAGGCGAACTCCGAGCACTGCCGGCACAAGATCTTCAATGCCGAATGGATCGTCGACGGGGAGCGCAAGGAGCGGTCCCTGTTCGCGATGATCCGCCATACGCACGCGGTTCGCCCGCAAGGCACGGTGGTCGCGTACAGCGACAACGCGGCGGTCATGCAAGGCCGCGTCGCGCAGCAGTTTCACCCCGACAGAGAAGGCGTATACCGGCCGCGGCCCGCGCTCACGCACACCGTGATGAAGTGCGAAACCCACAACCATCCGACCGCGATCGCGCCTTTTCCGGGCGCGGCGACCGGTGCGGGAGGAGAGATCCGCGACGAGGGCGCGACCGGGCGCGGCGCGAAGCCGAAGGCGGGGCTCGTCGGCTATTCGGTTTCGCACCTGCGCATTCCCGGTGCGGAGCAACCGTGGGAAGCGGAGGATGCGGGGCGGCCGGAGCGCATCGTCAGCGCTCTCTCGATCATGCTCGAGGGGCCGATCGGCGCCGCGTCGTTCAACAACGAGTTCGGGCGGCCCGCGCTTGCCGGGTATTTCCGGACCTTCGAGCAGAAAGTGGCCGGCGTGCAGCGCGGCTATCACAAGCCGATCATGCTCGCCGGCGGGATCGGCAACATCTGTGCGACGCAGGTGGACAAAAAGGCGCCGCTTGCCGCAGGAACGCTGCTGCTGCAGATCGGCGGCCCGGGAATGCTGATCGGCATGGGCGGCGGAGCCGCCTCGTCGCTGGCTGCGGGCGCCAATACCGCCGACCTCGACTTCGACTCGGTGCAGCGAGGCAACGCCGAGATACAGCGCCGCGCACAGGAAGTCATCGACCGTTGCTGGCAGCTCCGCGACGCCAATCCGATCCTCTCCATTCATGATGTGGGCGCAGGCGGCCTCTCGAACGCGCTGCCCGAGCTCGTGCACGCCGCGCATGGCGGCGCGCAAGTCGACCTGCGCGCGATCCCGTCCGAAGAGCCGGGCATGTCGCCGCGCGAGATCTGGTCGAATGAGGCGCAGGAGCGTTATGTGCTCGCGATCGCTCCGCACGATCGCGAGCGCTTTGAAGCAATCTGTGCGCGCGAGCGCTGCCCGCATGCCGTGCTCGGCGCGGTCACCGCGGACGGGCGCCTGCGCGTCGAGGACCCCCGGTTCGGCAACCGTCCCGTGGACGTTGCGCTGAGTACGATCCTTGGCAAGCCGCCCCGCATGCTGCGCGAGGTCACTCGCGTGCCGCGTGCGCTCGAGCCGTTCGCATTGGCCGGCATCGAGCTGCGCGATGCGGCCTTCCGGGTGCTCAAGCATCCCGCGGTCGCAGACAAGACTTTTCTCATTGCGATCGGCGATCGGACCGTCGGCGGACTTTGCTCGCGCGACCCGTTCGTCGGCCCGTGGCAGACGCCGGTCGCGGACTGCGCGGTCACGCTGCTCGCGTTCGAGGGCTACGCAGGCGAAGCGTTCGCGATCGGCGAGCGGACGCCGATCGCGCTGATCGACGGCCCGGCGTCGGGCCGCATGGCGGTGGCGGAAGCGCTGACCAACCTCGCGGCAGCGCGCATCGGTTCGCTCGACCGCGTCAAGCTGTCGGCCAACTGGATGGCGGCGGCGGGCTATCCGGGCGAGGACGCGGAGTTGTACCGCATGGTCGAAGCGGTGGCGATGTCCTTTTGCCCGGCGCTCGGCGTATCGATCCCGGTGGGGAAGGATTCGCTCTCGATGCGCACCGCGTGGAACGGCCGGGAGGTGGTCGCGCCGCTGTCGCTCATCGTCTCGGCGTTCGCGCCGGTCGAGGACGCGCGTGGAACGCTGAGTCCGCGCCTTCGCACCGACTGCGGCGAAACCGAGCTGATCCTGGTCGATCTGGGATGCGGGAAGAACCGGCTCGGAGGCTCGATCCTCGCGCAGACGTATTCGCGGTTCGGCGACCGTTGCCCCGATGCGGACGACGCCGGGCTCGTTGCCGGCCTGTTCCGGGCCGTGCAGGCGCTCGCAGCCGATGGGCTGCTGCTCGCGTACCACGATCGCTCCGATGGCGGGCTCTTCGTGACCGCCTGCGAGATGGCGTTTGCCGGGCGCTGCGGCGTCACCCTCAACATCGACGCGATCGCGTTCGACGCAGCCGCGGAGGAAGTTGACGCGTTCAAGCGCAATGGAGAAGAGCAACTGGCCGGACGCATGCACGACCTCGCGCTCGGCGCGCTGTTCGCCGAGGAACTGGGAGCGCTGCTCCAGGTGCGCGGCCCGGATCGCGCCCGCGTGATGGATGCGCTGCGCGCCGCGGGCA
>DASYPC010000162.1:0-7575 GCA_036007105.1 Burkholderiales bacterium
CGCGACGCGCCGCGTGCCGCGAAACACGCCGTATTCGTTGATCTTCAGGCCGCGCTTCAGCCCGAGCCTGCGAAGCGCGATGTTGTGCGTCTTGGAGCCGGTGAAATAGTGCAGCGCCGCGCCGAAGCTCCGCGCCGGAACGACGCGCAGGTCGACTTGCAGGCCCGATTTCAGGACGACGCTCGCGCGCGTGCTGCCGCGCGCGAGGACCTGCGCCACGTCGGGATAGCGCACGAAGCGCTCGATCGCGTCCCTTGGCCGATTCGCCGTGACGAGAAAATCGAGGTCGCCGACCGTTTCGGCCCTGCGGCGATAGCTCCCTGCGATCACGACCTTGTCGCCACCTGCCTCGAGATAGCGCTTGTACGGCTCTGCGTAGCGCGCGGCAAAAGCGCGCTTGAAGCGTCCGGGCTGGCTGCCGACCTGCGCTTCGACGCTCTCGAGGATCTTGCGCTCGCTCTTCTCGCCGAAGCGCGCGAGCTTGCGAATCCGCCCCTCGCGGGCCACGCGCTGCAGATCGGAAAGCGATGCGACGCCGAGCTCCTCGTAGAGCACGCGCACCCGCTTGGGACCGAGACCCGGCAGCTTGAAGAGCTGCGTGATCCCGGGCGGATAGCGCGCGCGCAGCTCTTCGAGGAATTTACAGCTGCCGCTCTGCACGATCTCGGCGACCTTCGCCGCCAGGTCCGCGCCGATGCCCTGGATCTTCGGCAGCTCTTCGCCCCGCGCGATCAGGCCGGCGATGTCGAGGTCACGCCGCTGCAGCTCGAGCGCCGCAGCGCGGTAGGCGCGGACCCGGAACGGATTCTCGTCACCAAGCTCGAGCAGATCGGCGATCTCCTCGAAGGCGCGGCTGACGTCGGCGTTGTGGACCGGCATTTCCGCCGCGCTTGCCTCAGGCGATGCTGATCCTGCGCGCCGCCGCGCCCGGCTTCTTCGGCAACGTGAGGTTCAGCACGCCATCCTTGTATTCGGCCTTGGCACCCTGGCTGTCCACGTCGGTCGGGAGCTCGAACTCGCGGCTCACGGCGCCGTAGCTGCATTCGCTGCAGATGATTCTCTCGCCTTCCTTCTCTTCTCTCGTAGTCTTCACTTCGGCGCGCACGGCCACGTGGCTGCCTTCCACGTCCACATGAATGTCCTCCTTCTTCACTCCGGGTATTTCGGCGCGCACGGTGTAATCGTTGTCGTGTTCCTTCACGTCGAGCTTGATTCCCGGCATGCCGTGGGTGGGCAGCGACAGCGGCTTCACGTAGAAGCCTCGCGTGAGCTCGTTGAAAAGATCGTCGAAGGGGCTATAGCGTGTGATATTGGCCATGGAAATCTCCTTTTCGACGGGCGAGGACGACCTCGACCCGATTAGGGTTTTTTCTCCCTGGATCCTTAACCATTTGAGGTTGACCAGCGCCGCCCGCCATCCGTTCCCGCACAAAAACCGGCGAATGATTCTTGCTTGCTGTCTTATCAGGCCATGGCGACCGGTTCCGCACGGCGATGGACTGCGCGCGTGATGCGCACAAGCAGTGCGCTCGATCTCGAAAAGGGTGTGTTCACCAAGCGCAGCCCGCGCGCGGTGGCGCTCTCGCTCAAGCGCTCGGCGGAGCGCAGCAAGCGCCGCAAGAGCGCTCCGTTCCGATCCGCGATGTCGATGCTGAATTTCCACATCAACCGCGCGGGACGCGGCATGCCGGCCTCGCAGCGCAAGGTGCTCGAGCGCGCCAAAGCCGAACTGAGAAAGCTCTACAGCAAGGAACCTGCGCGGTGATGCGGCGGGGACCCGGCTGCTCAGTACCTGCGCCGCCGCGGATCGGCGACCAGCGTGCTCGGCGGTGAGACCGTGGGCGCACTGTCGGCCGCGCCGGCCGCCGTGGCGCCCAGATCCAGCAGGCATTCCTCCCGCAGCGTGCCGCTGAGCTCTTTGCAGCGACTGACGTCGCGCAGCGGCTCTTTGCTCGCGCTAACATCAGGCTTGAGCGTGCCGCCCTTGATTGCGCCATCGCTCGGTCCGCTCCCATCCCGGCTCGTGCCCACCGGGATCGAGCCGCGTTTCTCGCCCTCGCCCTGGCCTAGAGCTACGCCGGTGGCGGCAGCCAGAACGGCGGCGAGCAGCCAAATCGCACACATCCGTTCGGTGTTTCGCATGTCCTCCTCCTAACAAACCCAGAGGGTAGTACGAGTATCGAAGCAATGCACGTGCCTCGTCGACTCTTGTTGTCGCGATTCGGCGACGCACTGTCGTTACGCCATAGCCCGCGACGGCTCTTCCAACCCGAAAGGCTCCTGCTCCCGCACGCGTTGCACCGCGCCGTGCAGCGTGGTGACGACTTCATCGGCGCCGGCGGCCTTGAGGCGGACGGCGGCTCCCGCGACGTCACCGTCGCTCCCCCAGAGACCGACCAGGATTCTCAGCTCCGGAAACCGCTGCCGCAGGCGCCGGCAAAGGGACTCCGCGTGACTCGCGGCCGGCGGCTGGAGCGCCGAGATCAGCACGGTCTTGCAGCGCCGGGCCTCGATCGCCTCGAGCGCCTCGGCGGCGATGTTGGAATGCGCGAGCGCAACTGCCGTGAATTCCGGCGCCGGCAGCAGCCGCGCGAGCATCTGCGCAGCCAGGTGATCGACGCCGTCGCGCGTCGACGCGATGCACAGGGAGGATGCATGCTCGCGTTGCGCTTCCGGCGCGGCGCTCTCCGTCTCCACGAGCAATCGCTGGACGTTTTCGACGATGGATCGCGCAGCAGCAGGCGTCAACGCGCCGCTCTGCCGATCGCGTTCGGCAAGCCGCAGCGCTGCAATCAGCACGTCTTCGTACAGGGAGGTCTCGCCGTGCTGAGCGCGGTGTTCGCGCGCCAGGTGCGCAGCTTCCGGGAATTCCTGCGAGAGCAGGCGCTGATACAGCCGTGCGCCGGGGGCCAGCGCGGGTTCCGCCCCGAGCAGCAGACTGAGGAAGCCGAGCTGCGGGATGTAGCGCCCGACGACGACCACGCACACCGTGAGCGGCGTGGCGAGAAGCAATCCGACGGGTCCCCAGAGCCACGTCCAGAATACCGTCGCCGCCATGACCGCGATCGCCGAGAGGCCGGTGCTGCGGCCATACAGCCAGGGCTCGAGCGCGTACACGAGCGTGAGCTCCAGGGCGAGGAACACGCCAAGCGTCCATGCGACGAGCGACCAGTCGTCCGAAATAGCGAACGCGAGCAATGCGGGAAGCGCCGCAGCGAGCCACGCGCCCGCATAGGGGATGAAGCGCAGCACGATCGCCAGCAGGCCCCACAGCGCCGCGTTCGGCATCCCGATCAGATGCAGCGCGATCCCGAAGGGCACGCCGAAACAGCTGTTCACGAAGAGCTGCATTAACAGGTAGCGGCTCACACGATCGGACACCTCGCCGAGCGCCTGCGTCGTCACGTGGATGTGCCTCGCACCCATGAGCGCGATCAGGCGCTCGCGTATGTTGTCGCGGTTGAGGAGCAGCAGGATCGTGAACACGATGACCACGAGCGCGCTGCCCACGGGCTTGACGAATGGGGCGACGAGATCCGCGAACTGCGCGAACGGCGATGCAGGGGTTTCGGTCACTGCGAGCGGCGGCGCCGCCGGAACGGCCTGCTTGTGGATTTCCTTGACCGCTTGCGCGGCCTTGCCCAATTCGCCTTGCGGCGCCCCTTTCAGCGCGCGAATCTTGTTTGTAATATTTACCCGGTACTCGGGCAGCTTCGCCGCGAGCGACACCGCCTGGTTGGTCACGACCCATCCGACCGCGCCGATCATCGTGAAGGCGAAAACCGTGACCAGTAGCGTCGCGATTCCGCGGCCCACGCCGAAGCGCTCCAGACGGCGCGTCGCCGGCGCCAGCAGGAAGCTCAGCAGGCCGGCAAGCGCAACCGGAATCAGCACGTCGCGCGCGAGATAGAGCGCCGCTACCGTCATGACGAGCGCGACGATCGGCATGCCGCTGGAACGCACTCCATTCGCTACATGCTGCGGCGGCGCTGCGCTCATCGAGTGATCGTAGTCGGTACGACGACAAGCGTATGTCAGCGCACAGCAACAGCTTTGTCGCCGTCCGTCTACAGGCTCGACGGCTCCCTGACTTGATGCCGGTCTGGAACATCCTCGACGCGACGCCCGAGGGACGGGCCAAGGAGTGGTATCCGAAGCTGCAGTACAAGTGAAGGAAGCGAAAGGTTCTGGCGGAGAGTGAGGGATTCGAACCCCCGGACCCTTGCGGATCAACGGTTTTCAAGACCGCCGCATTAGACCGCTCTGCCAACTCTCCGCTGCACCAGGGATTTCGCCCCGGGGGACTTGAAAAAGCCCTTGCGCGCCCGCATTTTAGCCCGACACGGGTTGAAACTTTGACCGGGTCTGTTAGTCTTAGACGCAAGGGTGAGAAACCCTCTGGAGGAATGGATGCAACTCGAACCGATTCGGACGAACGAACGCAGCGCAGGAAGTGTCGTCCTGGGCAGGCAGATCAGCAGCGACGCCCAGAAGGTCCTGCGCAATACCTACCTGCTGCTTGCGCTTACGATGGTCCCGACCATCGGCGGCGCCTTCGTCGGCATGGCGACCGGCGGGATCATCCTGCAGCACCCGATCATCGCCTCGCTGGTGATGCTCGCGGCCGTCGTGGGTCTGCAGTTCGCGATCGTTGCGAACCGCAACAGCCCCGTCGGGATCGTGCTGCTGCTGCTGATGACCGGCGTGCTCGGCTGGTGGATCGGGCCGATGCTCAACTACGCGCTGGCGCTGAAGAACGGTGCCCAGCTCGTCGGCTACGCAGCGGGCGGGACGGGTGTCGTGCTGTTCGCGATGGCGACCGTCGCCACCACCACCAAGCGCGATTTCAGCTTCATGGGCAAGTTCCTGTTCGTCGGCATGATCGCGCTGATCATCGCGATGTTCGCGAATATGTTCCTGCAGATCCCGGCGCTCGGGCTCGCGCTCTCGACGATCGCGATCGTGATCTTCTCGCTGTTCCTGCTGCACGACCTGTCGCGCATCGTGACCGGCGGCGAGACGAACTACATCGTCGCCACCACGGGCGTGTACCTCAGCCTGCTCAATATCTTCATGAACCTGCTCAACCTGCTGATGGCGCTCAGCGGCGAGCGCGACTAGCGCGCCCAGAACGCAGCACCGCGCGAAAAAGGGCGCCGCAAGGCGCCCTTTCTTTTTCTACCGCTCGAAGACCGCGACAGACTCCACGTGCGCGGTGTGGGGAAACATGTTCACCACGCCCGCAGCCTCGAGCGTGAACCCCTTCGTGTGCACGAGCACTGCCGCATCGCGCGCGAGCGTAGCCGGATCGCATGAGACGTACACGATCCGCCGCGGCCAGGTGGCGCCGATCCTCTTCACCACTTCGATCGCGCCCTCGCGCGGCGGATCGAGCAGCACCTTGTGGAACGGTCCGAACGCATCGATCCTCGAACGGAACAAGTCCACTGCCTCGAACTGCGCGACAAGGCCGTTGGCCGCGGCGTTCGCACGCGCTCGTTCTACGAGCAGCGCGCTCGCCTCGAAGCCGATGACCTGCGCGCCGAGCCGCGCGATCGGCAGCGAGAAGTTGCCCAGGCCGCAAAAGAGGTCGGCAATGCGCTCGCCCGGCCGCGGATCGAGCAGGCGCATGACGCGCGAAACCAGCGCGCGGTTGATGGAATCGTTCACCTGCGTGAAGTCGGTCGGCTCGAACGCGATTCGCACACCGTAAGCGGGTAGGCGGTACGAAAGGACGTCGCGCTTCGCGGGCTGCAGCGGCGCGACGCTGTCGGGTCCCTGCGGCTGCAGCCAGACGTGGACTCCTGTGGACTCGGCGAACTGGCGCAGGCGGGCCTCGTCCTCGTCCGTCAGCGGCAGCAGGTGCCTGAACACGAGAACCGTCGCCTCGTCGCCGACCGCTACTTCGATCTGCGGCACACGCTCCCGTATCGAGAGCTGAGCAATCAGCTCGCGCAGGCGCGGAATGAGGGCGGAAACCGGCGGAGGCAGCACGTCGCAGCTTTGCATGTCGGCCACGTAGGTCGAGCGGCGCTCGCGAAAGCCGACCAGCGCGCCTTTCGACGCGATGTGGCGCACCGAGAGGCGCGCGCGGCGCCGGTAGCCCCATTCCTCGCCGTAGAGCGGGGGCAGCAGCGAGCCGACCTCGACCTTGCCGATCCGCGCCAGGCAATCCTCCAGCCAACGCTGCTTTGCGGCGACCTGCGTGCGGGCGTCGATATGCTGGGTCGCGCAGCCTCCGCAGACTCCGAAATACGGGCAGCGCGGCTCGCGGCGCGCCGGCGATTCGCGCAGGATCTCGACGGCGCGCGCGACGTCGAAAGAGCGCTTGCCCAGCAGCGGCAGCGCTTCGACGGTTTCCCCCGGCAGCGCTCCTTCCACGAACACGACCTTGCCCTGGGCGTTGCGCGCGACGCCGCGCCCCTCGGCGTCCAGCGCCGCGATGTCGAGCGTCAGTCGCTCTGCCAACGGCTCAGGAACTCGCGCCAGGACGGCGCCTGCTGCGTCGCGATCCAGTCGCGCACCTGCGCGCACTCCAGCGCGTGCTGCTCGGCTGAGTGCGCGCCGCGCATCTTCTGGAAGCGCAGCCAGAGAAGGTAGGTGTTCGCGCAGTCGGCTTCGCAATACTCGCGGATCCGCGTGATGCCGCCGGCGAGGTATTCGCTCCATACGCTTTCGCCGGAAAGCCCGATCTTGCCGGGCAGGCCGGCGAGCTGAGCCACCTCGTCGAGCGGCGCGTTGTTGCGGGGCTGGTAAAGCCCCATCACGTCCATCAGGTCGAGATGGCGCGAGTGGTACCGGCCAATATAGTTGTTGTAGCGGAAGTCGCGGTCTTCGTCGCCGAGGTCCCAGTAGCGCGGGGCGGTCACGCCATGCAGCAGCCCGCGCAGTTGCAGCACCGGCAGATCGAAGCCGCCGCCGTTCCAGGAGACGAGCTGCGGCGTGAGCTTCTCGATCCCGTCGAAGAATTTCTGGATCGCCGCGCGCTCGTCGCGCTCGGGCTCGCCGATCGAGAACGCGCGCACGCCCTCGTCGTCGCGCAGCACGCACGAGATCACGATCACGCGATGCAGGTGCGGCGGCAGGAAATCGTGGCCGGTCTGGGTGCGCCGGCGCTGGAACGCCACCTCCGCGACCTCAGCGTCCGAGAGCGAATCCGGCAGATCGTGCAGCCGCCGGATCCCCGCGCAGTCGGGAACCGTCTCGATGTCGAAGGCGAGGACCGGAGTCACGCTAGTCCGGGAAGACACCGGTGGTCAGGTAGCGGTCGCCGCGGTCGCAGATGATCGTGACGATGACGGCATTCTTCAGGCTGCTCGCGATGCGCAGCGCGACGGCGACCGCGCCGCCCGACGAAATGCCCGCGAAGATTCCTTCCTCGCGCGCGAGCCTGCGCGCCATCTCCTCGGCATCGGCCTGGCTCACGGGCTCCAGCCGGTCGACGCGGGCCCGGTCGTAGATCCGGGGCAGATACGCTTGCGGCCACTTGCGGATGCCCGGAATCTGCGAGCCCTCCTCGGGCTGGCAGCCGATGATCTGGATCTTCGGGTTCTTCTCCTTGAAGAAGCGCGAGCA
>DASYPC010000163.1:0-5927 GCA_036007105.1 Burkholderiales bacterium
AGCCCGGGGAAGCTCTGGCCGACCGATCCGCGCGAGCGTGCCGAAGCCGAACGCTGGATGGACTGGACGTTCACGTTTCTGAACGCCTTCCGCCCGGTGTTCTGGGGGCTGGTGCGCACGCCGCCGGAAAAGCGCGATGTGGCAGCCATCGAGGACGGCAGAAAGAAGTCCGCCGAGCTGCTCGGTCATTTCGACGCCGCGCTCGCAGGCCGCAGCTACGTCGCCGGCAACACGTTCACCGTCGGAGATATCCCGATGGGATGCCATGTGCAGCTGTGGATGCGGCTGCCGATCGAACGGCCGAAGCATCCGGCGCTCGACGCGTGGTTCGCACGCCTGCTCGAGCGGCCGGCCTATCGCAAGGTCGTCGACATCCCGCTCACCTGAGCCTCGAGCTGGCGCGTGCGCTCGGCCTTGTCGAGGCGTGACAGCGCCTTGACTCTGGCATAGAACGTCTGCAAATCGCCGTTGCTCGCGGCGAGCGCGCGCTCGAACCCCGGTACGAGTTGCGAATACGTCGCAAACGCGGCAAGCAACGCGTTGTTCGGGCCGGTCACGTACCTGCCGGCATGACGCCGGTACACCGGGTCCGCCGCGAGACGCTCGAACTCCGCGCGCTTGCGCTCGCGCATCTCCTCGGGCGCGATGCGCATGCGGTAGAGCGCATCGAGCCGCGTCCTGGTTTCAGCGAGTCGCCGGGCGAACTCCCGCTCGCGCTCCCGCGTTTGCAGGAATCTGTCGAGCTCCTGAGAACGACCGGCGGACGCGAGCCAGCGTCGCACGCCTTCGCGCTCCACCGCCACGGCGAACGACTCGTTGAATGCGGTGTCTCCCTTGACGTAAATGAGCTGGTGCGCAAGCTCGTGGAACACGAGGCGCGCGACTTCCGCATCGCTCCAGCGGATGAAGGTCGAGAGCAGCGGGTCGTCGAACATCCCGAGCGTCGAGTACGCGGGTACGCCATAGACGAACGCGTCCAGCCCGCGCTCGCGCGCGTTTGCGGCATGGCGCTCGGCGTCCTCGCGCGCGTAGAACCCGCGATAGGTCACGCATCCCGCCACGGGGAAGCAGGACTCGACCGCTTCGAGCGAGAACTCGGCCGCCGTGACTACATTCCAGACCACGTACGGCCGATCGATCTCTGCATAGCTCCGATAGCTGCCGTTGTCGGGAAGCGCGAGCTTGCGCGACGCGAAGTCACGCAGCGACTGCGCGAGCACGAGCCGTTCCCGCAGGTCGGCGGGCGTCTGCGAATCGGCGAGCAGCTCCGCCAGCGGCCGCGCTCGCGCCTTCAGGTCGAAGTGCCCGCCTACGGCCTGCGCGTAGTAGGAAAACGTCTCGCAGCCCGACAGCGCTAGCGCGAGCAGGATCGCGCTAGCGCGCTTCATCGCGGAATCTCCCTTCGCGCAGGAACGCAGCGGTCTGCGACGCGACGCGCGCCGATACGAGCATCGCGCTGTGACCGACGCGCAACGTGAGGTGCCCGCTCATGCCTTGGACCGCCGTTTCCTCAACGCAAACCACGCCGTCATTCGGACCGGGGAGAGGGCCAAGCGCGCGCCCCAATCCCATCGGCAACGTGCCGGCGACCACACCCAATGGCTCCTGCCGCTTCCAGCGCATGATCTCGCCATCCTGCCAGAGTGGCTGTGTTTCACCGAGCATCCAGCGGCCGATTCCGTGGCGCGCGAGGCGCCGCCCCGAGAAGCTGCCGCATGCAGGGGTTCCGAGCAGCACCACGTTTCCGACCTCAAGCTCGGGATGGCTATTGAGCGTGTGCAGGATGACCAGGCCGCCCAGGCTGTGCCCGACGAAATGGGCGGGTCCGACCGAGCGCGCGAAGCGAGCAAGGTCGTCGGCGTTCGCCGCGAGCGCCCGCCCCCGGCCGCCATAACCGAAACGGTGGCACCGCAGGCCCTCCCTGGCCAGTCGCCTGGCCAGCGGCAGCATCACCAGCCCCGGCACCCAGACGCCGTGCAACAGTATCGCGTCACGGATGGGCATGTCGCTACGAAGGTTTGCTGGCAACGGGTCGGGCTACGAGCAACCAGGCACCGATCACGAGGGCCGGAACCCCGAACACCGCGTAGGCAGCAGCGTAATTCGCCGAGAGCGCGAGCGCGGCGTTGAAAGCAGGAGGCGTCACCACGACTCCAAGGAACGTAAAGAACAGGCACCCTCCCGTCGCTTCGCCAACCCTGCCTGCGGGAGCGAGCCGCGCTACTTCGGCAAGGTAAACGCCATTCCACCCCACTGCGGTCGCTCCAAAGACCGAGGCGAAAACGAATAGCCCCCACTGCGGCCAGCCGGGGCCCGATGCCAGCGTTGCGATCGCGGACAGGCCCATCCCCAGTCCGAGGAGCCCGAGCATGGTGCGGCGCCGGAAGACGCGATCCGCGAGAAGTCCCCAGAGAATCCGCCCGCCGATGCTGGCCACCTGCGACACCGCCATCACGAAGCCGGCTACCACGAGCGTGAGCGCGAAGCTCTCAGTGAGAAAGGTTACGAGGTACGTCACGAGCGTGATCTGGACCCCGCCGTAGATGAAGGAGGTAATCGCCATCTGGCGCAGTTTTTCATCGCGCACGACCAGCGCGACCGGCGCGAGAAAGGTTCTGACCGAGACCGATGCGCGTGGGTTCAACCCGTAGTCATAGCGTACCCGCCACGGCTCGATCGCCAGTGCGAGCACGAGGCAACCGATTCCGATCGCGATTGCGCTCCCGCGCCATCCGAGCGCAAGAATCAGGGCCGGAACCAGCGCACCGGCGATCGCCCCGCCCGCCGGAACCCCAGTCTGCTTGATCGAGAACGTCAGCGCAATCAAGGACTGCGGTGAGGAACGGACGAGAATCAGCGAACTCGCCGGCGTAGTCGGCCCGTAGCCAAGCCCGATCACGAACGCACCCAGCAAGACGAGCGGAAGCAGCGCCGAAGCAGCGAGGGCAAGACCGATCAGGCAGGCCAGCAAACCAACCTGGCTCATGCGGATCGGGCCCACGCGGGCCATCCAGCCACCCGCCGATGCCGACCCGATCATCGAGCCGAGATACACGGTAGCGATGAACCAACCGATGGCGCTTGGCGGAACCCCGAGGTCGCGCACCACAACCGGCGCCATCACCGGTGCGCAATACACCGCGACGGCGACCAGCGTCTGAATGGCGAGCGTTACTGCGAGCGGTGTCGCCCAGGCCGAGCCCTGTGCCCTGGTCCCCGCGGGACCGGAATCATCCCCCACCCTTCACCGCTTTCAGCAGCCGTTCGGCACGCTGCGCGATGGGATAGTCGACCATCTGGCCATCGACCTGGATTGCCGCTGCGCCGCCGGCCTCGGCCGCGCGGAATGCGGCCACGACACGCTCGGCTGCTGCGATCTCGTCCGCCGTCGGCGCATACCCTGCGTTGGCCACGCTGACCTGATCGGGGTGGATACACAGCCGGCCTTGGTAGCCGGCGCGACGACTGCGCGCTACGGCTCGGCCAAAGCCTTCGATGTCCTTGAAGTGGAACCAGGGACTGTCGAGCGGGCCCTCGAGGCCTGCTGCACGCGACGCGAGCACAATCCGCGCACGCGCGTATTCCAGCTCGGGCTCGTCGTGGGCCGGCGAAAGACCGAGATCGTGGCTGAAGTCGGCAGCGCCGAACGCGACGCGCCGCACACGCCAGACACCCGAGTACGGCTGCAGCGTCCTGGCCTGCAAAATCCTCTCGATCCGCGATAGTCCGGCTGCGGTCTCGATGATCGGGATCAGGTCCAGCGCGCCGACCTGCAGTCCCTTGTCGCGTTCCAGGTTTGCAAGCAGCCAGTCGATCGAGTGCAGGTCCGCGGCGCTTTCGACCTTCGGCAGGACCACGCCGTCAACCCCCTTGCCCACGGTGGCGACGAGGTCGCCATAGCAAAAGGGTGTTCCCATCGCATTGACGCGCACGTAGCCACGGCAGGTACGCGGACTGGCGAGCGCCTGCGAGACCGGTCCGCGAGTTGCAACCTTGTCCGCTGCCGGCACGGAATCCTCCAGATCGAGGATCACGGCATCTGCGCCCAGCGTGAAGGCCTTTTCGATGCGTCGCGGATGATTTCCAGGCGCAAACAGCAGCGTGCGGTACATCAGGGCCTCCTAGCGCAACACCTTTCTTTCGTCCCAGCGAGGATACGGCAACTGCCACTTCGCGGTCGCAAGGGTCTCCGGCCAGACCACCTGGCGTCGCCCGCGTTGAATCTGCACGATCGCAGGCTTGGCCGCCAGTTGCGCGCCGCTCCTGTCCACCTTGTAAGGGCCGAGCGGCGTCTCGAGCTCGAGCACCTGCAATGCATCGCGCAGCTTGTCCTGGTCGAGCGACCCGGCGCGCCGCACTGCTTCTTCGAGCACCTTTGCCGCCACGTAGCCTTGCGCCGCGAGGTGCGTTGGCTCCGCCGACCACTTGCGGGCGTAGGCTTCCGCAAAACGCTGGTTGTCGCGCGTCCCAAAAGCGCGCTCCCATGGAGTGATGCCAAGCGCGTGCTCTGCATCTTGTCCGACGAGCCGGATGAACTGAGGGTCAGCGGCGCCTTGCGCGACGAACATGTGCGGCGCGTAGCCTTTCTTGCGGAAGCTCTTCACCATATCGGCTGCATCGCGCGGCAGCCCGAAGGCGATCCAGACTTCAGCCTGCGATGCCCTCGCCTTGTCGATCTGCGGCCCAAAATCGGTCGCGCCGACGCCGTAGACCTCGGGTTCGCCAGCCTGAAGGCCCGCGGCGATCGCGTCTTCCCTGAGGCGATTCGCCATCTCGCGGGAAGCGGGATCGTTGCGCGCGTGGATGGCGAGGCGACGGTATCCCATGCGGCGCGCAATCTCCAAAGCGCCGGTGCCGTACGTCGCGAAAGGCGCAGGCACCTGGAATACGTAACGCGAACTGGCCTTTTGCACGAGCCGGGCTGCGCCGGTTGCGTTCACGAGCACCCGCCGATCGCGCTCGGCAGCGCTTGCGGCGCTGAGCGTGGATGCCGAACCCATGGGTCCGATCAGCAGGTCGCAGCGCTCCGCGCGGATGAGCTGCTCATAGAGTGCGCCGGCGGCAGCTGCCTCGGAACGATCATCGAGCAGGCGCAACTCGACGCGCCTGCCAAGCAATCCGCCGGCGGCGTTCACCTCCTCCTGCCACAGTAGCAGGGACTTGCGCAGATCGGCTGCCAGGTCGGCCAGGTTCCCGGACTCGGTGACCACCGCGCCGACGAGGACCGGCGGCTCGGCAGCGCGCGCCGGCGCGATCGTCAGGAATGCGGCGAACAGAATGCCAAGCCGGGTCTGCGAGCGGTGCATGAGGGATCCAGGCGCAAATTACGGTGTGCGAAAATCCG
Source organism: Burkholderiales bacterium (assembly GCA_036007105.1). Classification (GTDB taxonomy): domain Bacteria; phylum Pseudomonadota; class Gammaproteobacteria; order Burkholderiales; family SG8-39; genus 2-02-FULL-66-14. The sequence continues at coordinate 5,345 of DASYPC010000163.1, forward strand.
CGTCAAGGATCATGCACTCCGAATTTCTGCAGGCACTCGCAGCGATCGTCGGCAACGCCAACGTTCTCACCGGCGAAAGCGACATGGCGAGCCATCTCGTCGACTGGCGCAAGCAGTACCGAGGCGCTGCCGAATGCGTGCTGCGTCCAGCGGATACGGACCAGGTGGCGGCTGCGGTGAAGCTTTGCGCGCGCGAAGGGGTAGCGATCGTGCCCCAGGGCGGGAACACGGGACTTTCCGGGGGTTCCGTGCCCGTCGGAGGAGGACGGCGCGAGATCGTGCTCTCGCTCGCAAGGATGAACCGGATCCGCCAAGTTGATCCGCTGGACGACAGTCTCGTCGCGGAGGCCGGATGCATTCTTGCGCACGTGCAGCAGGCGGCTGAGAGCGTCGGGCGCTATTTCCCCGTGTCGCTCGCAGCCGAGGGCAGCTGCCAGATCGGAGGCATCCTGTCGACGAACGCCGGCGGCGTAAATGTGCTTCGGTATGGCAATGCTCGCGAGCAGGTCCTCGGGCTCGAAGTCGTGCTTGCGGATGGCAGCGTCTGGAACGGCCTGCGCAGCCTTCGAAAAGACAACACCGG
>DASYPC010000164.1:0-3881 GCA_036007105.1 Burkholderiales bacterium
CGAGTCCTACCGGATCATCTTCGTGCACGTGCCCGTCTCCTGGATGTCGATGTTCCTGTATCTCGTGATGGCGGGCTGGGCGGGGCTGGGTCTTGCGTTCAACACCCGTCTTTCGGCGATGATGGCGCATGCGATCGCGCCGACCGGGGCGATGTTTGCTTTCCTTTCGCTGTGGACCGGCGCGCTTTGGGGCCGCCCGACCTGGGGCGCCTATTGGGTGTGGGATGCGCGCCTTACGTCGGAGCTCGTGCTCTTCTTCCTGTACCTGGGCTACATGGCATTGCATGCGGCAATCGACGATCCGCGGCGCGGCGACCGCGCTTCGGCCGTGCTCGCCCTCGTCGGCGCGATCAACGTGCCGATCATCTATTTCTCGGTCCAATGGTGGAACACGCTGCACCAGGGGGCGTCGGTGAGCGTCACACGCGCGCCGAGCATGGCGGCGACGATGCTGGCCGGAATGCTCGTCATGGCGTTCGCCTTCTGGATGTACAGCATCGCGGCTGCGCTTGCCCGCGTTCGTGCGATCATGCTGGAGCGGGAAGCGCACATGCAATGGACCCAGGAACTGCAGGAGACCACGCGATGAACTGGGCGAGTGCCGCGGAATTCTTCGCCATGGGCGGCTACGCGTTCTACGTCTGGGGCAGCTTCCTCGCGACCGCAGTGTGCATAACGGCCGAGCTGCTGCTGTTGCGCACGCGACGCAGCGAAGCGTTGCGGCGCGTCCGCGCGGAGAAAGTGCGTCATGAAGCCACGGCATAAGCGCCTCGCCGCAATCGCCGCGGGTCTGGCGCTGCTCGGCGCGGCAGCCGGCCTGGTGCTCTATGCGTTCCAGTCGAACCTGGTGTTCTTCTTCAGCCCGTCGCAGGTTGTCGCAGGCGAAGCGCCGCGCGACCGGGCATTCCGGATTGGCGGCCTGGTCCAGGCCGGCAGCGTGAAGCGCGCCGAGGGGCTCACCGTGCAGTTCGTCGTGACCGACACGGCGCACAGCATCCCGGTGGCCTATACGGGCATCCTTCCGGACCTGTTCCGCGAAGGCAAGGGCGTCGTAGCGCAAGGCAAGGTCGGTGCCGACGGCATCTTCCGTGCGAGCGAGGTGCTCGCCAAGCATGACGAAAACTACATGCCGCCGGAGGCGGCGCATGCGCTCGAGCAGGCCGCCAAGGCAGGAAAGACCGTGGTGATGGGCAAATGATCGCGGAGCTCGGCCACTTCGCGCTCGCGCTCGCGCTGTGCGTGGCGTTCGCCCAAGGCGTGCTGCCGCTGGTCGGCGCGGCACGCGGCAACGCACGCTGGATGGCGTTCGCGCGCCCTGCCGCCGCGGCGCAGTTCCTGCTCGTCGCGCTCGCCTTCTGCGCGCTCGGCTGGTCGTTCGCGCAGAACGATTTCTCGCTCGCCTACGTCGCACAGAACTCGAACTCGAAGCTGCCGCTGCCCTACCGGCTTTCCGCGGTGTGGGGCGGCCACGAAGGCTCGCTGCTGCTGTGGATCCTGATGCTCGCGGGCTGGACGCTCGCGGTGGCGCTGGCGTCGCGCTCGCTCCCCGATGCGCTGGTTGCGCGCACGCTCGGCGTGCTCGGGCTCGTCGCGGCTGCGTTCCATGCGTTCATCCTGTTCACGTCGAACCCGTTCGAGCGGCTCGCGCGCGTGCCTGCGGACGGGCGCGACCTGAATCCGCTGCTGCAGGATCCGGGGCTGATCTTCCATCCACCGATGCTCTACATGGGATACGTCGGTTTCTCGGTCGCCTTCGCGTTGTCGATCGCCGCGCTCGCGTCGGGCAAGCTCGACGCCGCATGGGCGCGCTGGTCGCGCCCCTGGACGATCGCGGCCTGGATGTTCCTCACGCTCGGCATCGCGCTCGGCAGCATCTGGGCGTATTACGAGCTCGGCTGGGGCGGCTGGTGGTTCTGGGATCCGGTCGAGAACGCATCGTTCATGCCCTGGCTGATCGGCACTGCGCTCATCCATTCGCTCGCGGTAACCGAAAAGCGCGGCGCGCTGAAGAGCTGGACGCTGCTGCTCGCGATCACGGCATTCTCGCTCTCGCTGCTGGGGACGTTCCTGGTGCGCTCGGGCGTGCTCACCTCGGTGCACGCATTCGCGACCGACCCGCGCCGCGGCATCTTCATCCTCGTTCTGCTCGCGCTCGTGATCGGCAGCTCGCTCGCGCTTTTTGTGGCGCGCGCTCCGCGGGGTGCCACGGGCGGCGCGTTCGAGGTCGTCTCGCGGGAGACGCTGCTGCTCGTCAATAATCTGCTGCTCGCCGCCGCCTGTGGCACGGTGCTGCTCGGCACGCTGTACCCGCTCGCGATCGACGCGCTGGGGATGGGCAAGATCTCGGTTGGACCGCCGTACTTCAATACCGTGTTCGTGCCGCTGATGGTGCCGCTGCTGTTTTTCGTTGCGCTCGGCCCGCAGGCTTCGTGGCACTCGGCGAGCCTTGCCGAGCTCGCTGCGCGGATGAAGTACGCGTTGCTGTTCGCGATCGCCGGCGGGCTGGCGATCCCGTTCGCGATGGGCAGCTTCGCGCCGCTCGTCGCGCTCTCGATGGCGCTGGTGCTGTGGGTCGTCGCCTCGGCATGGCTGCAGCTGCGCGCGCGCGTCGCGCCGGCCGGGCCGGGCGTGCGCACCCGGCTCGCCGCGCTCGCGCGCCAGCCGCGCCACTACTGGGGCATGCACGTTGCGCACCTCGGGCTCGCAGTGTTCGTCGTCGGGGTCGCGCTTTCGAAAGGCTACGAAAGCGAAAAGGAGGTGCGCATGTCGCCGGGCGACACGCTGACGCTCGGGATGTACGGCGTGCGCATGCTCGGCGTGCGCGAGGCGCCCGGACCGAACTACACCGCGGTCGTGGCGGACATGGAGCTGGTGCGCGATGGCCAGGTGGTCATGCGGCTGTATCCGGAGAAGCGCCACTACTTCTCTTCGCAGATGCCGATGACCGAGGCCGCGATCGATCCCGGGCTGACGCGCGACGTCTATGTAGCGCTCGGCGATCCGCTCGGCGGCGGCGCATGGAGCGTGCGCGCGCACGTGAAGCCGTTCGTCGACTGGATCTGGGGCGGGTGCCTGCTGATGGCGTTCGGCGGCTTGCTCGCCCTGCTCGACCGGCGCTATCGCGCCGCGGCGCGCGCGACTGCGGCAAGCGAGGCAGTCGCGGCTGCGAGGGCCTGATGGGGCGGATTGCGATCGTCGTCGGCTTTTTCGCGCTCGTCATCCTGCTCGCGGTCGGCTTGAAGCGCGATCCGCGCGAGGTGCCTTCGCCGCTGATCGGCAAGCCGGCGCCCGCGTTCGAGCTGCCGCGCCTGGGCAGCGCGCAGCGATTTTCGCCCAAGGACATGCAGGGCAAGGTCTGGCTGCTGAACGTCTGGGCGTCGTGGTGCGTGACCTGCCGCGACGAGCACCCGGTGCTCGTCGATTTTGCGCGCACCAAGCGTGCCCCGCTCGTCGGGCTCAACTACAAGGACCAGAGCGACGACGCGCGCAAGTGGCTCGCGCGCTTCGGCGACCCCTATCAGTTCTCGGTGGTCGACGCCGACGGCAGGATCGGCATCGACTACGGCGTATACGGCGGTCCCGAGACGTATCTGATCGACCGAGCGGGCGTGATTCGCTTCAAGCAGATCGGCCCGGTCACGCCGGAGCTCCTGACCGGAAAGATCATCCCGATGATCGCGGAGCTCGAGCGGTGAGGCGCATCGTCGTAGCGCTCGCCATGCTCTTCGGCGCCTGCGGCGCGCTTGCGCGCGAAGCGGCGCCGCTCGCGGACGACCCGCAGGTCGAAGCGCGGCTCAGTGCGATCGCGGAGGAGCTGCGCTGCCTCGTATGCCAGAACGAATCGCTGATCGCCTCGCGCGCCGACCTCGCGATGGACTTGA
>DASYPC010000165.1:0-2410 GCA_036007105.1 Burkholderiales bacterium
ACCATGGAGTCGGTGGTGTCGTCCTCCATGAGGTCGGTGAGGAAATAGCGCAGCTGGTAGCGCAGATTGCCCTGCTCGAAGCCGAAAAGCACGCAGGTGGGCACCGGCGAGCGCGCGACGTTGGGAATGGAGAGCTCGCGCATCTCGTCCTCGACCGTGGCGATGACCCGCGCCGGGGGCACGCCGGGGTCGACCATGAAGTTGAGGATGCGGCGCCACTGCAGCGGCATGCCCTCGCGCCGGCCGAGGATCGCGAGGCGCGATTTCATGAGCTGGCTGTTCGGGATGACGACCGTTTCCCAGTTGCGCGTCTCGATGAGGGTCGAGCGCCAGCGGATGTCGCGCACCTGGCCGGACAGACCGTCGACGCTCACCCAGTCGCCGACCTGCACCGTGTTGTCGATCTGGATGGCGAGGCCGCCGAGCAGGTTGCCGAGCGTGTCCTGCATCGCGAAGGCGATCACCGCCGTGAGGATCGCGGAGGTCGTGACGATGCTCGAGAGGTCGACCCCGGCGCCGCGCAGCTGCACGAAGCCGTAGATCACGTACGCCACCAGGATCACGACGTCCTCGACGATCCGCGGCCATTCGCGGCCGATCACCGGGAGCAGCAGGCGGAACGCGGCGAAGCCGGCGAGACGGATGAAGGCGATCGCGGCGACGATGCGGAAGATGGTGTGCACGACGCCCGCAGCAGGCGGCGCCATCGCATCGAGCGCGATCGCGGCGGCCTGGCCGAACACGCCGATCAGGAACAGCCACAGCGTATTCAGGTAGACCGAGCGCTCCGCGGGCCTGAACTGCAGCAGCAGGATCGCGAGCGCGAAGGCGAACAGCGTCAGCCAGGCGACTTCGGAATGCAGCAGCGCGCTCAGGCTATAGTCGCGCTCGGCCATCAGAAGCGTATCCGCCCGGTGAGCATGTCCCGCCACATCACCCAGTCGCCGAGGAAGCTGTACCAGGGATAAGTGAAAGTCGCGGGCCGATTTTTCTCAAAGAAGAAATGCCCGACCCAGGCAAACGCATAGGCGGCGCCCAGGCCGGCGAGCAACCACCAGAAATTCAGCGTCGAAAACGCGTGCAATAGTGCCGCAAGTCCCAGCGTAGTCCCGACGAAGTGCAGCAATCGGCACGTGCGGTTGGCATGTTGCGATAGATAAAAGGGGTAAAACTCGCGAAAACTGCGGTATGCGACTGTATTTCCTCCCATACGGTGGATTTTACTCAGTCGGAACGATCGTGCTGCGCCCGGGTCGATAACCTAGTGGCAAAGATCCTGATCGCCGACGACCACCGCGCCAACCGCGAGGCGCTGGCGGCGCTGCTCGAGACCGCGGGCCACTACGTGTTGGCGGCCGGCGACGGCGACCAGGCGCTGAATCTCGCGCGCGAGCATGCACCCGAGCTCGTCATCTCCGACGTCTTGATGCCGATCATGGACGGCTACGAGCTCACGCGGCGGCTCAAGCTCGAGCCGGCGACCGCCGGCATCAGCGTGATGTTCTACACGGCCTATTTCGGCAGCCAGGACGCGAAACAATTGGCGCAGGCGCTCGGCGTGGTGCGCGTGCTGGTCAAGCCCTCGGACAACGACGCGATCCTGCGCGCGGTCGAGGAGGTGCTCGGGGCGCGGCCGACGGCGCCGTCGCCGGACAGCGCCGACCTGGACCGCGACCATCTGCGCCTGATGGTCGACCAGCTGCTGGAGAAGACCGGCGCGCTCGAAGCGCAGCAGCAGCGGATCGAGCGGATGAACCGCACGCTCGCGACGCTCTCCGCGATCAACGCGCTGATCGTGCGCGCCTACGACCGCCAGGCGCTGCTCGACGAAGCGTGCCGCATCGCGGTCGAGAAGGGCGGCTTCCGCCTAGCCGCGATCGGCCTGGCGGACCGCAGCCGGCGCCTCACGCTCGCCGCGCGCGCGGGCGAGGGCAGTCCCGAGCGCGAGCTCGAGCGCCTGAAGATCGGCACGCAGGCGATGGTGTGGAACGATGCGCAGAGCGGCTCCTTCGTGGCGCTGCCGCTCATCGTCAACGACGAGCCGGCCGGGGTGCTGCTGCTGTACTCGCGGGTGCGCGACTTCTTCGACGACGAGGAGATGCGGCTCCTGCACGAGCTCGCGGGCGACATCTCGTTCGCCCTGCACCATCTCGAGCAGAAGGCGCAGATGGACTATCTCGCCTACCACGATTCGCTCACCGACCTGCCCAACCGCAGTCTCTTCACCGACCGCATGACACAGGCGCTCAACGCCGCGCGCCGCGAGAAGCGCTTCGCCGCCGCGGTGTTCGTCGACGTCGAGCGCTTCCGCATGGTGAACGAGACCTTCGGCCGCAAGGCGGGCGACGACCTGCTGCGCACCATCGGCGCGCGGCTGCGCACGGCGGCGCGCGAGCAGGACACCGTGGCG
>DASYPC010000166.1:0-3907 GCA_036007105.1 Burkholderiales bacterium
TCCTCGGCGGCCAGGTGCATATGATGATCGATGCGATCACCACCATGGCGTCGAACGTCCGCGCCGGGAAGCTCAAGGCGCTCGGCACGACCGGCAAGACGCGCTCGAGCGTGCTGCCCGATGTGCCGACCGTTGCGGAAGCAGGCGTTCCCGGCTACGAGGCCGGGATCTGGCTCGGCGTCATGGCGCCTGCGGGCACGCCGCGGCCGATCCTCGAGCGATTGAACACGGAGATCAACCGGATCATCAATGCGCCGGACGTGCGCGACAACTGGACCAGGCAGGGCGCGATCCCGATGGGGATGGCGATCGATCAGTTCGACAAGTTCCTGCGCGAGGAAATCGTGAAGTGGGCCGGCGTGGTGAAGGTATCGGGAGCGAAAGTCGATTGATGCGGTCGTTGCTGCTCGGCGCTGCGCTTCTGGTTTCGATCGCCGCCTCTGCCCAGGAATTGCCTGTGCGTCCGGTGCGCATGGTCGTCGGATTCGGCGCCGGAGGCGGAACCGACATCCTCGCGCGGATCCTCGCAGCGCCCCTCGGCGAACTGCTCGGCCAGCCCATCGTGGTCGAGAATCGTCCCGGCGCCGGCGGTACCATCGCCGCGCAGCAGGTTGCAGTCGCGCCTGCGGACGGATATACGGCGTTCCTCCTCAACAACGGCCACGCCGTCGGCGCAGTCATGTACAAATCGCTGCCCTACGATGCGGCGGCCGATTTCCAGCCGGTGACGATGGTCGCGACGATGCCACTCGTAGTCGTCGCCGGACCCAGGGCGCCGTACGCCGATCTGCAAGCGCTGATCGCAGCCGCGAAGCAGAGTCCGGGGAAGCTCAATTTCGCCAGCGTCGGCGTCGGCAGCACGCAGCAGTTTGCAGGCGAGCTGCTGCTTCAGCTTGCCGGAGTGAATCTGGTGCACGTGCCCTACAAGGCGACACCGAACGCGATCGCTGCGATCCAGAGCGGCGAAGCGCATCTGCTGGTCGAGGTTGCGGCGTCGGTGCTCGGACCGGTACGCGGCGGCGGGTTGAAGGCGCTTGCGGTCACTTCAGCGCAGCGATTCTCCGCGGCGCCGGAAATCCCGACCGTGGCGGAGGCAGGCATCGCCGGGTACGACGTGACGACCTGGTATGCGCTCGCGTTTCCGGCGAAGACGCCCGCGCCCGTAGTGGCGCGCATGAGCGGCAGCGTGAGAACCGTGCTGCAGCGAGAAGACGTCCGCAAGCAGCTCGCCAATGCGGCCTTCGTCCCCGAAACTTCGACCCCCGAGGCGCTTGGCGCGCACCTGCGCTCGGAGATCGCGCGCTGGTCCGGAGTGCGCGACAGGGCCGGCATCCAGCCGCAATAGGAATCGAGCCATGGAAGACAGATTCGCGATCCTCGAAACGGTGCAGAACTGGGCGCTGTGGCGCGACGCGGGAGACTGGGACCGCTTTCGCACCGTGTGGCACGACGACGGCTGGATGACCGCGACCTGGTTCCAGGGGCCGGCGGCGCAGTTCATCGAGGTGAGCCGCGCCGGCTTCGAGCGCGGCGTGAGCATCCTTCATTTCCTCGGCGGCACGAGCGTCGATCTGAAAGCGAGCCGCGCGATCGCGCAGACGAAGATGACGATCAACCAGCGCGCGCAGGTCGACGGTGTGCTCGCCGACGTGGTGTGCACCGGGCGCTTCTACGATTTCTTCGAGAAACGCGCGGGCCGCTGGGGCATCGTGCGGCGCCAGCCGATCTACGAGAAGGACCGCATCGATCCGGTCGATCCGTCGGCGAGCCTCAAGCTCGATCCCGAGCTGCTGATCCGCTTTCCCGAAGGCTACCGCCACCTCGCGTACCTGCAGACGAAGAACGGGTTCACGATCAAGCTCGACCTGCCGCAGTTGAAAGGCCCGGTGGTGGAACGGCTCTACGCGCACGGCCGCGCATGGCTCGACGGCGCGCCCTCGGCTTTTGCCGATGAGGACCGGCCGCAGCAAGAGTGATCGCAGAGAGCGCATTCGTCGCGCTTGGAAACGGCGCATATCGCGCGACCGCGCTGACCCGCGGCCCCTGGAGCCCGGAGCATCAGCATGCCGGCCCGCCGATCGCCCTCGCCGCGGGCGAGATCGAGCGCGCCGCCGCGGCGCTGGAATTCCGCCACATCGCTCGGCTGACCGCGAACCTGCTGCGGCCGATCCCGATCGCCGAACTCTCGGTTGCGGTGCAGACCGAGTACGCGGGCCGCAACGTCGCCCATTTCGCTGCGCAACTGTTCACTGAGGGAAAGGAAGTGGCACGGTGTACCGCGGTTGCGCAACGCGAGGCGGAGATCGACGTTCCCGACGGCGCTCCCGGGCATCCGCTGCCGCAGGCGCCCCGTCCGGTCGAAGAGTCTCCTTCGGTGCGGTTTCCGTTCTCCCGCGAGACCACCGGCTACCAGGACCTGATCGAAAGCCGCGTTGCGCAGGGCACGTTCTTTCGCGGCCCGTGCGCAGTGTGGTTCCGCATGCGCTACCCGCTTGTCGCAGGAGAGGAACCGAGCGCGATTCAGCGCGTGGCGGTCGCGGCCGACTCGGGAAACGGCATCAGCGCAGTGCTCGACTTCAGGCGCTATGTGTTCGTCAATTCAGACCTGACGATCAACTTGCTGCGCCGCCCGCTGGGCGAGTGGATCTGCGTCGACGCGCATACGCTGATGGGCCCCGCCGGAAGCGGCCTCGCCGAGGCGAGGCTTTTCGACACCCAGGGCCTCGTGGGGCGGTCGACGCAGAGCCTGCCGATCCGGATGCGCGATTGAACGAGAGGCCTCATGCGCTGTCGAATGACGGCATCCTGCCCAGGGAGAGCGAATCATGAGCAACCCCGAACCCCTGACGATCGAGCAAGAGCTGGCCAAGCTGGAAGAGGACTGCCGCAAGGTGACGCTCGCCATCTCGAACGCCCGCACGATCCGCGAAACCGTCGAGGCTGCGGAGATCGAGGTGCCCCACCACCTCCTCGCCATCGCCCGGTCCAAGGTGCCTTCGCTCGGCCGCCTCGCGCGCGTCCGCGACCTCAAGGTCGAGGATATCGTCCGGGACCAGCTCGCCTCGCTGCAGGCCGAGTACAGCGAAATCGTGGCGAGCCGGGACTTCGACCGGATGAAGGCGGCCGACTGGCACGTGCTGCGCTCCAACTACCCGGATCTCTACGCCAAGTCGTTCCGCGAGGCGAACCTCATCCTCGATCGCAAGCGCAAGACGAAGCGCTGAGATCGCAGGCTACTTGCCGAACCGCGCCTTCGCGTCTTTCACGCACAGGTCCTTGCGCTCGCCTGCGAGCGAATCGCAGCGCTCGATCGCGACGCGATAGTCGGCTTCGCGCCTCGTTTCGCCGGCGTCCTTGTGCGCCTCGGCGATCTTCTCGTTCGCCTTGTTCTGCGCATTTACGGACTGGCGGTCCGCTTTCGCGTCTGCCTTGGCCTTGTCGCGCGCGGCCTTGGCTTCCTGCATGCACATGTCCTTCTTGTTGCCGGCCAGGTCGTCACATCGTTCCTTGTTGATGTCGTAGGCCGCTTCGGCGCGCGCGACCCGCGCGTCTTCATGGGCCTTCGGCGTGTTCTTGTTGCGCGCGTCGAGTTCGGCGAGCGCGACCTTCTCCCTGCCCTTGGCCTCGGCCTGGCAGATATCCTTCGTGTTGCCGGAGAAGCCTTTGCAGCGTTCACTGTCCATCTTGTAGTCGGCCTTGATCCGTTCCTTCTCCGCCTTGTAGGCGCCGTCGCTCATCATGTTGTCCGCGGCAAAAGCCGTTGCAACGCCGAAGCCCAGGCTGAGGACGAGTGCAGCAATCGGTATGCGTTTCATGGCAGCTCCTTTCACGGTCTCGAGAACGCGAGCTTCCTCCTCAGCTCCGTATTTCGAGTCCCTTGTATCGATCAGAAGCAACGGCTATGCCT
>DASYPC010000167.1:0-2776 GCA_036007105.1 Burkholderiales bacterium
TATCCGCTCGGCAGCGAGTTCGATTTCCGGCCGCGATTTTTTGCCGACCGGCTCGCCGGCGTATTCAAGGTGCTGGTGCTGGGCGACGACGAGCACTACTTCGAAGTTGCGCATCGCTACTACGGGCAGTGCTTCGACCTGGTGCTGACTTCCAATCCGCTGCACGAGCGCTATCGGCTCTATGGCATCGACTCGGAGCTCGTCCCGGGCGTGTACAACGGCCTGGTGTTCGCGCCGGCGCCGGGGACGCCGAAGACCATCGACGTCTCCTTCGTCGGCGCAATGCAGGGCAAGGTCGGCCGCGCGGAATACGCCGCGGCACTGCGCGACGCCGGGTTTAACTTTCAGGCCTATGGACAGGGGAGCGCCGCCGGCTTCGTCGAGCGCTCGGAAGCGATCGACGTCTACCGTCGCTCGCGGGTCAATCTGAATTTCACCGGCGGCAGCGCGGTCACGCCGCTCGACGCGCATCTGGGCATCAACCGCCGCATCCGCGGCGTCAAGGGGCGCTGCCAGATGATCGCGCTGTGCGGCTCGTTCGTGCTTTCGGAATACGCGCCGGGCATCGAGCAGCTGTTCGACATCGGCGCCGAGATCGATGTCTTCCATGACAAGGCTGAGCTCGTCGAGAAGCTGCGCTTTTATCTGGCGAACGAGAAACGGCGCGAAGCGATGGCCGCCAAGGCGCATGCGCGTGCGCGCGAGCAGTATGACGAGCGCGAATTCGGCCGCAGGCTCGCGCGATCGCTCGAGTCCCGCGCGCAGGCGAAACGCTCTGCTGCGCCGCTACCGGTCTATATCGACGCCGTGTTCTGGCGCGGATTTGGCGCCTGGCGCTTCAAATACCTCGTGATCTTCCTGCTCTCGGGCAGGCTGGCCCTGCTGCTGGGCGAGCTCGGCCTGCTTCTGCGCACCGGCCGATGCAGCTGGCGCGCCGCGCTCTGGTGCATCGGCCTGGGGCTGCACGTGCAGGCGCGGACTTCGCGTGTCGCGGCGGCGCTCGCGGGCGTGGGGCGCGGCCTGCGGCGCATGCTTCGGCCGGCGTCCTAGTCATGGTCCGCGCGAGCGCCATCTGGCTGGTGCCAGGGCTCGAGCATCCGGCATACCAGCGCTTCAGCGCCTTCTTCCAGACGCTCTTCGAGCGCTACCAGCCGCTCGACTACCGGCAGCTGTACCTCGACCACGGCGCAAGCGCATTGCGCCGAACCATTACCTCGGCCGTGAACAGCCTGCGGCCCGATGTGCTGCTCTACAGCCAGTTCCCGAGCAGCTATTCCTATCTCGCGCCGCAGTTCATTGGCAGCTTGCGTGAGCGCTGCCGCGTTGTCGCCCTCGGCTTCGACGATGAGATTTATTTCGAGCAGGCCAAGTTCTTCTATTGGCAGTGCGATGCGGTGATCACAACCGACATTCCCGACGCCGAGCGTCTGCGGGCGGCCGGCGTCGCGGTGCACTTCGCGCAGCTCGAACAGCCGCACGTCGCGCCGGAAGATCGGGACGTGAGCGAGGACATCACGGTGTCTTTCGTCGGCGACATGACGAAACCCGGCCGGCGCGAGTTCGTGCACGCGCTCGAAAGCGCCGGCATCGCCGTTTCCGACTTCGGACACGGCAGCCGTCATGGCCGCTTGTCGGACTCGGAAGTACGCAATGTATTCCGGAGAAGTCGCATCAATCTGAACTTCACGCGGACCAATCCGCCCGCTTGGGTGCTACGCAACGACCCCGCGCGCGCGCGGACCAGCCAGATCAAGGGCCGGCCCTTCGAGCTTGCGGCCTTGCGCCGGTTCTGTCTCTGCGAGTGGGCGTCTTGCGTCGACCATTGGTTCCGGCCAGGGGACGAAATCGGCGTTTTCCGGGACGCCGCGGAGCTCGTCGCCGCGGTAAAAACCTATGCCGACGATGCGCTGCTGCGCGAACGCATCGCTCGCGCAGCGCACGAACGCTATCGGGCCCAATACGCGCCGGGGATGCAATTCAAACGTATCTTTGTGGAGATACTCGCCCATCAGCGCACAGCCTGCCTTGAGAACACGTTGCCCGAGCCGATCTTCTACGAAAGCGTCGGTCGTTCGAGGGCAAGCGCATTCCTGCATGCGATGCGGCGGCGACGACCGCTGCGCGCGCTGCGCGAAGCCCTGGCAGAACAATCGGTCCACTTGAATTACTGGCGCGGATTCACGGGTGGCGTGAGTGATACCGTGATGGCGCAGATACAGCGCCTATGACGGGCACGGCGACCAAGCTCTGGACGCTGCTTTCGGCGCGTGAGCGCCGCCGCGCACTGTTGCTCGTGCTGCTGATGTTCGCGGTCGGGCTGGCCGAAATCACCGGCCTCATGTCGATCGTGCCGCTGGTGGCCGCATTGACCTCGTCCACAGACCCGTGTGCGCGTCTGGGCCTCGCGGCGGGCGCGGTGTGCTCGAAGCTGCTGCCGACCAGAGATCCCTATGTGCTGGGCGCCTTCGCCTTCGCCCTGATTGCGCTCAGCAACCTGCTGGCGTTCCTGGTGGTCTGGTTCTCCGCCCGCATGACCTGGTCCGTATGGCGGCGCCTGTCGGCCCACGTGTTTGCCGCTTACCTGCAGAAGCCGTACGAATTTTTCTTCGAGACGCACTCCTCGGGCGTGGTGAAGAACGTGGTTTTCGAAACTGAGCGCTTCGCGCACCTGGTGTTCATGCCGGCGCTGATCCTCGCTTCGCGCATCATCGTTGCTGCGGCCGTGGTACTCGTGGTGCTGGTGGTAGACCCAGTGGTCTCGGTCGGCATCCTTGCC
>DASYPC010000168.1:0-2194 GCA_036007105.1 Burkholderiales bacterium
GTGCCTACGACGTTCATGCCGGCAGTATATAGGTCGGCGGTGCGGTAGCCGCTTCGCAGCACGCGCTGCACCGCACCCTCGATCCGCTCCGCCGCTTCCGGGTGGCCGAGCGAGTAGCGCAGCATCATCGCCGCGGACAGAATCGTCGCGAGCGGGTTGGCAACGCCTTTGCCGGCGATGTCCGGCGCGGTGCCGTGGATCGGCTCATAGAGGCCCTTGCCGTTCGCGTCGAGCGACGCGGAAGGCAGCATGCCGATCGATCCCGTCAGCATGGACGCTTCGTCTGACAGGATGTCGCCGAACAGGTTTCCGGTCACGATCACGTCGAACTGCTTCGGGTTGCGGACGAGCTGCATGGCGCAGTTGTCCACGTACATGTGCGTGAGCTCGACGTCGGGATAGTTCGTGGCCGTGGCGCTCACCACGTCCCGCCAAAGCTGCGAGGTCTCGAGCACATTGGCCTTGTCCACCGAGCAGACCCGGCGCGAGCGCTTGCGCGCGGCTTCGAACGCGACGCCGGCGATCCTGCGCACTTCGCTTTCCCTGTAATGCATCGTGTCGAAGCCTTCGCGCTCGCCGTCGATCTCGCGAATGCCCTTGGGGCGGCCGAAATAGATGTCACCCGTCAGCTCGCGGATGATCAGGAGATCGAGACCCGAGACGATGTCGGGCTTGAGGGCGGACGCGCCGGCAAGCTCCTCGTAGACTCGCGCGGGACGCAGGTTGGCGAACAGGCCCAGCGCCTTCCGCAGCCCGAGGATCGCCTGCTCCGGGCGTTTGGATCGCTCAAGCGAGTCGTAGCGGGGATCGCCGACTGCGCCAAAGAGGATTGCGTCCGCAGCGCGCGCCGCGGCCAGCGTCGACGCCGGAAGCGGATCGCCCGACGCCTCGTAGCCGGCCCCGCCGACCGGCGCTTCTTCCATCTCGAGCCCCAGCCCGAGGCGATCGAGCACGTACACCGCCTGCGCAACGATCTCCGGGCCGATGCCGTCGCCCGGCAATACCGCGATCTTCATGACGCTAGCGGAACAGCCAGGGCAGCTCGGCGCTGCGCCGGGACTCGTACGCGCGGATCTTGTCCGCGTGACGCAGCGTCAGGCTGATCTCGTCGAGGCCGTTCAGCAGGCAGTACTTGCGGAACGGATCGACTTCGAACCGGCAGATCTTCGAACGATCCTCGGTCGCGACCGTCTGCGCGGCGAGATCGACGACGAGGCGGAAGCCGGGGAACGCCGCGCAGTCATAGAACAGGCCGTCGACTTCGCTTTCCGTCAGCACGACCGGCAGCAGCCCGTTCTTGAAGCAGTTGGTGTGGAAAATATCCGCGAACGACGGCGCGATCACGCAGCGGAAGCCGTATTCGAGCAGCGCCCACGGTGCGTGCTCACGCGAGCTGCCGCAGCCGAAATTCTTGCGCGCGAGCAGGATCGACGCGCCCTGGTAACGCGGCTGGTTGAGCACGAACTGCGGATTGAGCGAGCGCCCGGACGCGCTCGAGCCCGGCGTCGCGGGATCGAGAAACCGCCACGTGTCGAACAGATTCGGACCGAAGCCGGTGCGCTTGATCGATTTCAGGAACTGCTTGGGGATGATCTGGTCGGTGTCGACGTTGGCGCGATCGAGGGGTGCGACGATTCCCTGCAGCACGGCGAACTTTTCCATGTTCTAGCGCCAGCCTCTGACGTCGACGAAGTGCCCCGCGACCGCCGCGGCCGCGGCCATTGCCGGGCTCACCAGGTGCGTGCGGCCGCCATCTCCCTGGCGCCCCTCGAAGTTGCGATTCGAAGTCGACGCGCAGCGCTCGCCCGGCTCGAGGCGGTCTGCGTTCATCGCCAGGCACATCGAGCAGCCGGGCTCGCGCCACTCGAATCCGGCGTCACGAAAAACCCGGTCGAGGCCCTCGCGCTCGGCCTGCGCCTTCACCAGGCCCGAGCCCGGGACGACGAGCGCGAGGCGGATGTTCTGCGCCACTCGGCGCCCCTTCACCACTGCCGCGGCGGCGCGCAAGTCTTCGATCCGCGAGTTGGTGCACGACCCGATGAATACCTTGTCGAGCCGGATGTCGGTGATCCGGGTGCGCGGCTTGAGTCCCATGTAGGCGAGCGCCCGTTCCATGCCCTCGCGCCGCGTCGCATCCTTTTCGCGGTCGGGATCGGGCACTTCTTCCTCCACGGATACCACCATCTCGGGCGAA
>DASYPC010000169.1:0-7154 GCA_036007105.1 Burkholderiales bacterium
GCCCGCGCGCCGCCTCGTAGAGTCGCCGCGCCATGTCCGGCGGAACGAGATCGTCCTCGGCGCCGTGCACGATGAGCACTGGCAACTTGAGCCGCTGGACCTTCTCCAGCAGATCGAGCCGCTGCGTCACGAGACCGCTGAGGTGGGTCATCTCGCTCACCGAGGTGAACGTCGACTCGAGCACCAGTGCCGCCGCGCCGCTGCCGCGCAACGCCGCCTCGGCCGCAATCGGGCCGCCGAGCGAATGGCCGTAGAGGACCCTGCGGCGCGGATCGGGAACGCGCGACTCGAACCACTTGATTGCGGCTTCCGCGTCCTCGTAGACCGATTCCTCGGAGGGCAGCCGCGGCGAGCTCTGGCCGAATCCGCGGTAGTCGATCGCCACCACGTTGAAGCCCGCCTCGCGGAAACCCCGCAGCCGGTAGATGCTGCCCGAAAGGTTCACGCGCGCGCCGTGGAAGAAGAGCAACGTGAATTGCGCCTGCGGCGAAGTGATCCACCACGCGTGCAGCCGCTCGCCTTCGCTGCCCACCGGAATCCAGTGTTCCTCGGCATTGAGAATCGCCGGAGAGTAGCCCTGCCATTGCGCGGTGACCGGGCGGAACACCAGCTCGCGCTCGACGGAATCGAGCATCGCGCAGGAGGCCGGGGCGAGTGCCAGCGTCGCGACGAGCAGGTTCTTCAAAAGGAGTTCCATCTTTCGTTTCGTATTCTAGCGATTCGGTTTAAGCTAATGGCTCCCATGTTCGAACAGTTCATCGGCACCAAGCCGGTCGAGGAACGTCATCGGCTCGACGCCGTGAAACTCGAAGCCTACCTGCGCGCGCACATCGAGGATTTCAGCGGGCCGCTGGAGATCGAGCAGTTCAAGGGGGGCCAGTCGAATCCGACCTATCGGCTGAGCGCGGGCGGCAAGCGCTACGCGCTGCGCAGAAAGCCGCCGGGCAAGCTGCTGCCGTCGGCGCATGCGGTGGATCGCGAGTATCGCGTGATCCGGGCGCTGCACGGGGTCGGATTCCCGGTCGCGCGGCCGTACGCACTGTGCGAAGACGACGCAGTCATCGGCACCATGTTCTACGTGATGGATTGCGTGGAAGGGCGCGTGCTGTGGGACCAGGCGCTGCCGGGGATGGCGAAGGCCGAGCGGGTCGCGATCTGGAACGAGATGAACCGGGTGATCGCGCTGCTGCACACGATCGACTACCGCGCGATCGGGCTGGAGGAGTTCGGCCGGCCGGGCAACTACCTCGAGCGCCAGATCGCGCGCTGGACGAAGCAGTACCAGGCTTCCGAGCTCGAGAAAATCGAGGCGATGGACCAGCTGATCGACTGGCTGCCGAAGAACATTCCCGCGGGCGAGGAAACCGCGATCGTGCACGGCGACTACCGGCTCGACAACCTGATCTTCCATCCGGCGGAGCCGAAGATTCTCGCGGTGCTCGACTGGGAGCTCTCGACGCTCGGCCATCCGCTTGCCGATTTCGCGTACCACTGCATGAGCTGGCACATTCCGGCGGGAAAGTTCCGCGGCATCGAGGGCCTCGATCTCGAGGAGCTCGGCATTCCTTCGGAGCAGCGCTACATCGACGCGTACTGCCGGCGCACCGGCCGCGATGGCGTGTCGCGCAGCGATTGGGATTTCTACATGGCGTACAACCTATTCCGCATCGCCGCGATCCTGCAGGGGATCGCCAAGCGTGTGGTGGACGGAACGGCAGCGAGCGAGCACGCTCGAGACGCCGGCAGTCGCGCACCGCTGATGGCCGAGCTCGGCTGGAAGCAGGTGCAACAGATTCTCGACAGAGCCTGACAGGAGAACCGCATGGACTTCGAATACTCGCCCAAGGTGCAGGAACTGAGGAAACGCCTGATCGCATTCATGGAAGAGCATATCTATCCCAACGACCACAAGTGGTGGGAGCACGTGAAGGGCGAGAAGCGCTGGGAGCCGGTGCCGATCATCGAGGAGCTGAAGCCGAAAGCGCGCGCGGCGGGGTTGTGGAACCTCTTCCTGCCGCATTCCAAGCGCGCGCCCGAAGGACTCTCGAACCTGGAGTACGCGCCGCTCTGCGAGATCATGGGACGCGTCAGCTGGTCGCCGGAAGTGTTCAACTGCTCGGCGCCGGACACCGGCAACATGGAGACGATCGAGCGCTACGGCAGCGAGGAGCAGAAGAAGCAGTGGCTCGAGCCGCTTCTCGAAGGAAAGATCCGCTCGGCGTTCCTGATGACCGAGCCCGATGTCGCATCTTCGGATGCAACGAACATCCAGTGCCGCATCAAGCGCGAGGGCAACGAGTACGTGATCAACGGCCGGAAGTGGTGGTCCTCGGGTGCGGGCGATCCGCGCTGCAAGATCTACATCCTGATGGGCAAGACCGACCCGGACCATACGAGCCGCCACCAGCAGCAATCGATGATCCTCGTTCCGGCCGGCACGCCGGGGATCAAGATCCTGCGCGCGTTGCACGTGTTCGGCTTCGACGACGCGCCGCACGGGCACATGGAGGTCGATCTGAAGGACGTGCGCGTGCCCGCTTCCAGCATCCTGCTGGGCGAGGGGCGGGGCTTCGAGATCGCGCAAGGGCGCCTCGGGCCGGGCCGCATCCACCATTGCATGCGCCTGATCGGCCAGGCCGAAGTCGCGCTGGAGAAGATGTGCCGCCGCGCCAGCGAGCGCGTCGCGTTCGGCCGTACCGTGGCGGAGCAGGGCGTGACGCGAGAGCGGATCGCCGAAGCGCGCATCCAGATCGACGCGTTGCGCTTCATGGTGCTGAACGCCGCGTGGAAGATGGACACGGTCGGCAACAAGATCGCGAAGAAGGAAATCGCGATGATCAAGGTGTTCGCACCGAACGTCGCCTGCCAGGTGATCGACTGGGCGATGCAGGTGCACGGCGGCGGCGGCGTGTGCCAGGACTTCGGCCTTGCGTCGGCGTATGCGCACGCGCGCACGCTGCGTTTCGCCGACGGGCCCGATGAGGTGCACCGCAACGCGATCGCGAAGATGGAGCTCGGCGAGCAGACCTCGATCGCCGATTCGATGAGGACGAGAAAGCGCGCGTGAGCGTGGAGTACCGATGGACCTGAAAGGCAAGATCGCAGTGGTCACCGGCGCGGCGAGCGGCATCGGCCGCGCCGCCGCGCAGCGCTTTGCCGCCGAAGGCGCGGCTGGGGTCGTCGTCGCGGACCTCAACGCCGAAGGCTTGAAGCCGGTGGCCGAGGAGACCAAGGGCCTCGCGGTCGCGTGCGACGTCAGCAGCGAAGCGAGCATCCGCGAGCTCGTCCGCAAGGCCGAAGAGCACTACGGGCGCGTCGACGTGTACTTCTCGAACGCAGGAATCATCGCTCGCGGCGGCCTCGAGACGTCGGATGAGGAGTGGGAGCGGACCTGGAAGATTCACGTGATGGCGCATGTCTGGGCGGCGCGCTCCGTGGTCGAGAGAATGGTCGCGCGCGGCGGCGGTTATTTCCTCATCACCGCGTCGGCCGCGGGGCTGCTCAACATCGTCGAGTCCGTTTCGTATGGTGTCACCAAGCACGGCGCGGTCGCTTTCGCCGAGTGGCTCGCGATCGCGTACGGCCGCAAGGGCTTGCGCGTCTCGTGCTTGTGCCCGCAGGCGGTCGTGACCGGCATGTACAAGGGCGGCGGTGGATCCGCGGGCGTCGACGGTGCGCTGACGGTCGAGCAGGTCGCCGACGAGATCGTCAAAGTCATGGCGGAAGAGAAGTTCCTGATCCTTCCGCATCCGCAAGTGCTCGAATATATGCACGCCAAGACGACGAACTACGACCGCTGGCTCGGCGGCATGCAGAAGGTGTTTCTCAAGCACCAGGGCGGATAGGGCCTGCAACAAATCCCCCCAGTTCCCGGTCCTACGGTAGTTGGCTCCGATTCGGACGACTGCCATGGTTTCGCGACGCACACTGAGTCTTTGTCTTTCCGGCGCCGTCCTGCTGATTTCGGCGTGTGCGGTCGCCTACGCGCAGAAAAACGCAGGCGGCGCGAAGGATGCCGGCGTCCAGACGATCACGGTGACGGGGCAGGGCGATCCGGTCGACAAGTCCTACCGCAGGATGGTCTTGGGGATGGACCTGTTCGAGAGAAACCGCGGCCTGGCGCCCGACGCGCCGCTGCGCTTCAAGCTGCTGCCTCGCCGCAAGGACACGGACATGAGCAGCATCCGTGTTGAAATCGTCGGCGAAACCGTCGAGATTCCAGTCAAGGTCGCGAGCGACAACACGTTCACGCTCGAGCGCATCCAGAAAGCGCTGGATGAAGACGCCTCGGTGCGGCCGAATCGCAAGGCGCAGACCATGACGTGGCGCACCGAAATCCGCACGCCAGGCTTGCCTCCGAATACCCGGCGGCTCGGTGACTTGCGACTGGAATGCGCGGTCGGCATGGAGGCGGACCTGGTTTCGAATCGGCGCAGCGCGCTGCAACGGATCGCCGATCTCTTCGGCGCGACGCGGAACTACTGCAGCCGGCTCAAGCCCCGCTACTTCTTTTTCGCGGAGCGACCCTTGTTCAGCGTCACGCTGTCCTCGGGTGCGCGCAGGGAGACCCTTTCGGCGGACATGCTGTACGCCAGCGCGCTCGACCGACCGATGTCGAAGGAAGACTTTGCCTTTTGCGACTGCGAGGTACTGCTCGATCGGGCGTACTTCCTGCCGCTCGGCGATCGGAGCTGGCCGGATGACACGCGGGTCGAGTTCGAATACATGGACGACGAGCGCGTCGCGGCGAAGACTCTCCCGACCGGCAACGTCAAGGCGCTCAGCGCACAAAGCTCGATCGCCGTCGGCAAAAGCACGAAAGCCGATGTGATCGCTGCGCTCGGCAAGTCGATGGTCGTCCCGTTCGACAACGGCTTCGAGGTCTGGGCCTATCGATTCAAGGATCCTTCGGAAGAGACGCCGCAAAAAAGTCCATCGAAAGACCCGCCGAAGCCGCCGCCGCGCGAGACCGAGCTCGTGGTTCTGTTCGCGCCGTCCGGGATCGCGACCAAGACCCGGATGGGTCTCGCAGCCCCAGTAGACGGGAATTGAAAGGCGATGAGATGGCGAAGCGAAAGCGCCGGCCGCGGGTCGCGTGTGTGTGCTTGCGCACATACCGCCGCCGGATTCGAGGCCATGCTGCAGCGATGCTGGCAAACCGTCCAGCCGGAGCAACCGATGAAACGCACTGCAACCCACGGCCGGAAACTACTCGAACGCCCGATCGCCTGGCGTGAGGCCGAATACGCCGCTTTGCGGGCCAATGCCGCAGACACCTGTGACGATCGCGTCAGCGAGGATATTTTCGACGTCGAAGACGAGCGCGCGGAGATCGACATCATCGTCCACGGGATGCAGCACGACGTGAACTAGGCTAAGCGCCGACCTCTGCTTCGGCCTCGATCTCGATTTCGCAGCCCCCGACCAGCGCCCCGATCTGCACCAGCGTGTTGACCGGCCGTACCGCGCCGAAATATCGTTCGTGCACCTGCGCGACGGGTTGCCAGAGCGCCGCGTCCTTGACGTAGAGCCGCGTGCGGATGACGTCACCAAGAGTGCCGCCGAGCGACTCGATCGACGCCGCGATCTTGTCGAGCGCGTAGACGGTCTGGCCTTCCACGTCGCCGGGGCAAATCGTCAAGCCCGAACCGTGCGTTGCCGTGGTGCCGCTGACGAGGATCCGGTTGCCGGTGCGCACTGCGCGCGAGTAGCCGGCGATCGCTTCCCACTTGCTGCCCGAGTCGACGCAACGGCGCGGCCTTCCCGTCGTCGACTTCGCTTCGTATACCGCCGCGAGGCTCTGCAGATGGTGGCTGAGGTCGCCGGTTGCGGTCAGGATCGGCGGCTTGCGGTACTCGTCCCCGCAATCACCCGGCAGGTCGCTCGCTTTCGCCAGCGCATAACCAAGCCTTGCCTGGTCGTCGGCATCGAGCGAGAAGGAAAAGAGCGCGAGGTTGTCGGTGCGATGCTCGCGCTCGCCCAGCCGTGCGCCGATGATCACCGCGGCGACGGCCTCGTGCTCCAGAACCCAGCGCGCCGCGACGTTGGCGACGGAGACGCGGTGCTTGTCGGCGATGCGCTTTGCCGCCGAGAGGATCTCCTGCAGCACGCCCCAGCCGCCGATCGCATCGATGAAATGCTTGTACTTGGACTTGCTCCAGTCCGGAATCTGCTGCGGCTCGGTCCGGCCGACCCAGTAGTCGGTGAGGAACCCGCCGGCGAGCGTGCCGTACGCGAGCAGCTTCACTCCGCTCGCGCGGCAGAAATCCGTCATGCGCCCGGCCGCGCGACGGTCCAGCAGCGAGAACGAAACCTGGTTCGACACGACCGCAATTCCATGCCTGACGAGCAAGCGGAGGTGATCGGTGTCGAAGTTCGTCACGCCGAGGTGCGCGAAGCGGCCTTCGGCGCGCATCCTCGCCATCTCGGTCAGTGCATCGATGTATCCGGGGTGCGAGTAGCGCCACCAGTGGAACTGCATCAGGTCGATGCGCTCGAGTGCGAGGCGGCCGAAGCTGCGTCCGACGCCCTCGCGCACGATCTCGGGAGTCATCGGTCCGGGCTCGGGGCACCATTTCGTCAAGGCACGAGCACGGCCGCGACCCGCGTTCGCAAGGAAGTGCCCGGCGATGTCCTCGGCGCTGCCGTAGTGATCGGCCATGTCGAACGCGTCGTACCCCTCGGCGGTGTACTCGCCGAGCGCTGCGCACGCGCGCTCCAGGTCGAGCTTCGCGCCGCCGCGTTCCATGTCGGCGACCTGCCAGAGGCCCGTCAGGACGCGCGGGATGTCGAGACCGGGAGCCAGCTCAATCCGCGGCGGACGATCGTGCATGTCAGAATTATGCCAAATGTCCACCCCGGCGATGCTGACGACTCGCCAGCTCGTCAGGGCTTTCGGCAGCTTGCGGGCCGTCGATGGCGTCGACCTCGAAGTCCGCGGCCACTCCATCACGGGGCTGATCGGCCCGAACGGCGCCGGCAAGACCACGTTGTTCAACCTGATTGCCGGGAGCCTCGCGCCGAGCGCGGGCGAGATCCGCTTCGCGGGCGAGCCGATCAGCGGCTTCTCGCCGGACCGCATCTTCCGCAAGGGCGTCGCGCGCACGTTCCAGGTGCCGCGCCCGTTCCCGCAGATGACCGTGCTGGAAAACCTG
>DASYPC010000170.1:0-2084 GCA_036007105.1 Burkholderiales bacterium
GACGGGTCAGGCGTTCCAGGAAAAACGCGTCGGCACGCAGTCGATCATCGCGTTCAGCTTCGCGATCGTGATGGTGTTTTTGATTCTCTCCGCCAATTACGAGCGCTGGTCGCTGCCGACCGCGGTGTTGCTCGCGGTGCCGTTCGGCTTGCTCGGCGCGCTTACCGCGATCTTCCTGCGCAACTTTAGCAACGACGTCTACTTCCAGATCGGCCTGCTGGTGATGATCGGCCTGGCGGCGAAGAACGGGATCCTGATCGTCGAATTCGCGGCGCAGGAGCAGGCGAAGGGGCTCGCGCCGATGGAGGCCGCGCTCGAAGCGGCGCGGCTGCGCTTCCGGCCGATCGTCATGACTTCGCTCGCCTTCGTGCTCGGGGTCTTGCCGCTGGTGCTGGCAAGCGGCGCCGGCGCGTCCGCGAGACGGTCGATGGGCACCGGGGTGTTCGGCGGCATGTTGGCCGCTACATTCGTCGCCACCGTGTTCATTCCGCTCTTCTTCGTGCTGCTGTCGGGTCGCAAGGCGAAGCCCGCCGCGGTGCCTGCGGTCGTCGAGGAGAAACCGGCATGAACCTGCACCGTCTGCCCATCGGCCTGGCGGCGCTCGCGCTCGCCGGCTGCATGGTCGGGCCGGATTACGAGCGGCCGACCGTGCCCTTGCCGGACGCGTTCGTGGGCGCGGACGCGACAACCGCGGTCGCGGACTCCGTGCCTCCGCAATGGTGGAGGCTGTTCGGTGATCCGACGCTCGACGAGCTTGTCGCGACGGCACGCGTGAACAATACCGATATTCGCCAGGCAGTCGCGCGCATCGAGGAGGCCGACGCGAACCTGCGCGCGGTCAACGCGGCGCTGTTCCCGGAGATCGATCTTTCCGGCAACGCGAACCGCACGGCTTTCAGCAACGCCGTCGCGTCACCGCCCTCCGCTGGCACGCCCAGCGTGCGCAACGATCTCCGGCTCGCGCTCACGTCATCGTTCGAAGTCGATTTCTGGGGCAAGCTCCGCCGGGCGACCGAGGCGGCGCGCGCGCAGGACCTCTCCACGCGTTATGCCCGCGAAGTCGTGACGCTTTCGATTGCGGCGCTGACCACGCAGACGTATTTCTCGCTGCGCTCGCTCGACGCACAGATCGCCTCGACGCGAGCCACGCTCGCAACGCGCGACGATACGCTCTCGATCGTGCGCCGGCGCGCCGAGGCCGGACTCGCTTCGGACCTGGATGTCCGGCAGGCGGAAGGCGCACGCTTCGATGCGGCGCTCCAGCTCGACGAGCTCACGCGGCAGCGCGAGCTTGCCGAGCACCTTCTCGCCACATTGACGGGCAAGCTCGATCTCGCGCTCGTTCCCGGTGACATTACACAGCTGCCGCGGCCCGCGGCCCCGCCTCCCGGGCTGCCCTCGACGCTGCTCGAGCGACGCCCCGACATCCGCCAGGCCGAGCAGGACCTGATCGCCGCGAACGCCCAGATCGGCGTGGCCAAGGCGCAGCTTTTTCCTACGATCACGCTCACCGGAAACTTCGGCGGCGAGAGCGCCGCGCTCGCCGGGCTGTTCACGCTGCCGGGGCGCATCTGGGCGCTGGGCGCAAATCTCTCGGCGCCGATCTTCGAAGGCGGCAAGCTCAGCGCGCTGGTCGACGTGCAGCGGGCACGCCGGCAGCAATCGCTCGCGAATTACGAGAAGGCGATCCAGACCTCGTTCCGCGAGGTTGTCGACGCGTTGACCAACGTGCGCCAATACGCCGCGACGGAGCGTGACGCGCAAGCCAGCGTCGATGCCGCGCGCGAGGCGCTGCGGCTCGCCACGATCCGTTACGAAGCGGGTTACACGCGGTTTCTCGATGTGCTCGATTCCCAGCGCAGCCTCAATATCTCCGAGCTGGCGCTGATCCGCAGCCGCCAGAACCTGCTGTCCGCCAATGTCGACTTGATGAAGGCGCTGGGCGGCGGCTGGCAGCCCGAGGAACGCACGGCGGGGCGCTAGGCTCCCAGGGCGCTTCAGGAAAGCGTCGGGCAGGGCCGAGCAAATTTCCTAACCCGGCTCTGATCCGGCGCGGAGACCGAACATGGCATTGCGAATCGAAG
>DASYPC010000171.1:0-3301 GCA_036007105.1 Burkholderiales bacterium
TCGTCGGCCTGGACGACCTTCGCCAGGCGGCGCTGAAGAACAACGGCAAGTACGACTACGACCGCGAGATCGAAGGCATCCGGGCGCTCGACCGCTACACCTACCGCCTGCGCCTGACCAAGGTATCTCCGAACCTGCTGCACTACCTGACCTATTGCAACCTGATGTGCGCGGTGGCGCGCGAGGTGATCGAGGCCGCGGGTGTCGAGAAGGCGATGGAGCGTCCGGTCGGAACGAACGCGTTCCAGATCACGCAGTGGAAGCGCTCTTCGCGCATCGTGCTGGAGAAGAACCCGGGGTACCGCGAGCACTATTACGACGAGGAAGCGCCCGAGAACGATCCGGTCAAGCAGGCGATCGCCGCGAAGCTGAAGGGCAAGCGCCTGCCGATGATCGACCGCGTCGAGGTCTACATCATCGAAGAGCAACAGCCGCGCTGGCTCGCGTTCCTCAACAGGGAGCACGACCTGATCACGCAAGTGCCGGCCGAATACGTCAACCTTGCGGCGCCGAACGGCAAGCTCGCGCCGAACCTGGCGCGCGCTGGCGTCCAGATGGAGCGCGTGAGCGAGCTTGATCTCGCGTTCTTCTATTTCGGCATGGAGCACCCGGTCGTCGGCGGCTACACGCCCGAGAAGGTGGCCTTGCGCCGCGCGATCGCGCTCGCATTCGACATCGAAAGCTCGATCCGGCAAACCTATCGCGGACAAGCCATTGCGGCGCAGTCGACGGTGCCGCCCGGCTCCTACGGCTACGACAAGACGCTCTCCGGCTCGCTCGCCGAGTACAGCCCGGCGCGCGCCAAGGCGTTGCTCGACACATTCGGCTACGTCGACAAGGACGGCGACGGCTATCGCGACATGCCCGATGGCAGCCGGCTCACGCTCGAGATCGCTTCTCCTCCCGACAGCCTGTCGAAAATCACCGACGAAGTCTGGCGCAGGAGCATGGAGAGAATCGGCGTCCGCGTCGAATACAAGAAGGCGAAATGGCCCGAATTGCTGCGCGAATCGCGTTCCGGCCGCCTGATGATCTGGGGACTGGGCTGGATCGCGGCAATTCCCGACGCCGAGGTGTTCTACGAGATCCTGTACGGCCCGAACGCCGGGCAGTCGAACCACTCGCGGTTCAACCATCCGGAATGGAACCGCCTGTTCGAGCAAGCCAAGGTACTACCCCACGGCCCGGAGCGCTCGGCGCTGTACCGCGACATGGACAAGATCTTTTTTGCCTACGCGCCGATGCGGCCGATGGTGCATCGCATTACGACCGGCCTCTGGCACCCGTGGGTCATCGGCTATCAGCGCCACCCGGTGCTGCGCGAGTTCTGGAAGTACGTCGACATCGATACCGAGATCCTCGCGCGCGAGAAGAAGTAGCGACGCAGCGCGAGGTTTCCCCCAATGCACACCGGTCTGATCCGCTCCGGCCTTTCCCTTTGTCTTGCCGCCCTCGGCGCGTCAGCCGAGGGCGCGCAGCCCGCGACCCGCAATCGAGCCGAGATCCCCGAGCAGTACCGCTGGGATTTCTCGGCAATCTATCCGAACTGGGACGCGTGGGAAGCCGGCATGAAGGATCTCGGGGCGAAGATGGACGCGTTCGCCGCGTTGAAGGGCTCGCTGTCGCAGGGACCGGAGCAGCTGCTGCGTGCGTACCGCGCGCTCGACGAGATCGGCATCCTGCAATACCGGGTGTTTCGCTACCCGCAGCTGCAGCGCGACACCGATACGCGCGTGCAGGATGTCGCCGGAAAATTCCAGCGCGTCACGGCGCTGTTCGCGAAGTTCGGCACGATCACCGCGTGGTTCACGCCGGAGCTGCTGCGCATTCCGCAGGCGACCGTGGAGCAGTGGATCCGCGAGACGCCGGCGCTCGCGCCGTATCGCTTCCCGATCCTCGAGGATTTCCGCAAGCAGAAGCACGTGCTCGACGAGCAGGGCGAGAAGCTGCTCTCGTTCGCTGCGCGCTCCAATGCGACGCCGCGCTCGATCTATACGGAGCTGTCGACGTCCGACATCAAGTACCCGTCGATCAAGCTCGCAGACGGCAGCGAGGTCGTCGTCTCGCCGGGCAACTACTTTCGCGTGCTGCGTACGCGCTACGAGCAGGGCGATCGCGCGAAGGCGTTCGAAGCGCACCTCGGCACCTACGCGGCCACGGCGAATACCTACGCGGCGATCTACGACGCCGTCCTGCAGCGCGGCTGGTTCACTGCGCAGGCGCGCAACTTTGCGACCACGCTCGATGCGGGACTCGAGGACAGCGCGGTTCCGCCCGAAGTCGTCACGACCCTGATCGAGACGGTGCGCAACGGTGTTGCGCCGCTGCGCCGCTACGCCGAGTTGCGCCGCAAGCTGCTCGGGCTGAAGGAATACCATCTCTACGACGCGTTCATTCCGGTCTTCCGCTCCGACCAGACCTACGACTTCGACGCATCGAAGGACCTGGTGCTCGACTCGGTCGCGCCGCTCGGCGAGGAGTACGTGGGCAAGTACCGCAAATGGATGTCGGGCGGCAAGCTCGACGTCTACGAGAACGACGGCAAGCGCTCGGGTGCCTACAGCGCCGACGTCTACGGCGTGGGCCCGTACGTGCTGATGAACTACAACGACACGATGGACGCGCTCTTCACGTTCGCGCACGAGGCCGGCCATGCGATGCACTCGCTGCTCTCGAGCGAGGCGCAGCCGTTCGCGACCTCGTCGTACACGATCTTCGTGGCCGAGGTCGCTTCGACGACCAACGAGCGGTTCCTCCTCGAACGGCTGCTGGCGAAGACGACGGATCCGCGGGAGCGATTCCTGCTGCTGCAGCACGCGGTCGACGAAATCGTCGGCACGTTCTACACGCAGGTGCTGTTCGCCGATTTCGAGCTGCGGGCGCACCGCCTGGCCGAGCAGGGCAAGCCGATCACTGCCGAGGTGCTGAACAACCTGTACCTTGGACTGCTGAAGGACTACTACGGGGATGCGATCACGATCGACGACGCGTACAAGCACACATGGACCCGGATCTCGCACTTCTACAGCACTCCGTACTACGTCTACCAGTATGCGACCTGCTTCGCGTCCTCCGCCAGGCTGTTCAAGGACATGACCACCGGGCCGGCCGCGCAACGGCGCGCGGCGACCGAGCGCTACCTGACGCTGCTGAAAAGCGGCGGCAACGAGCAGCCGATGAAGCAGCTGCAGAAGGCCGGCGTCGACCTTACCCAGCGGGCGACCGTGCAGGCCGTGATCGACCAGATGGCCGAGCTCGTGGCGCGGATGGAGCGCGAAGCGGCGAAGATCCGCTAGCGGCT
>DASYPC010000172.1:0-9154 GCA_036007105.1 Burkholderiales bacterium
TGCCGCCAGCCAAGCGACCGTGCCCCCCCAGCAGTAGCCGACGATTCCGACTTTGCCCGCGGATTTCGCGCTCGCCACCGCCGCGGCGACGTCCTTTATGGTGTTTCCCCAGTCGAGGCCCTGCATCACCTTGCGGCCGGCTTCAATCTCGGGCTGGCTGTACCCGGTGTCGTAGTTGCGCTGCGCGCGATCGAACATCGCGGGCGCGATCACGAGGTAGCCGTCGGCGGCGTAGCCGTCCGCGACCGACTTGATGTGGCTGTTCACGCCGAAGATCTCCTGAATCACGACGATGCCGCCGCGCGGCTTTCCGGACGGCTCCGCCTTGTACGCCGGGAGCTTGTGTCCGTCTTCGGCCTTCAGTTCGATCCAGCTGCCCATGTTCTCCGCTCCTCGTCAAATGTGTCGCAGGTAGAATCTTCGCATGAAGAAGAATCCGCAAGAACTGTTTCAGCTTGCGTGCCAGGCGCTCAAGCGCGCCGGAGCCCACGCCGGGATGGCGCGGGCGGCAGCGGGCCACTTGGTCGCCGCGGAAGAGCACGGATTGCCGACGCACGGCATGTCGCGCGTGCCGTTCTACTGCTCGATGCTGCGCAACGGCCGCGCGGACGGCAACGCGCGTCCCGCCGCGAAGGCCGATTTCGGCGGCGTGTTCCTGGTCGACAACGCCGACGGCCTGCCCTACGAATCGTGCGCGTGGGCGATCGCCGAAGTGATTGCGCGCGCGCGGCGCAACGGCATCGGCTTTGCCGGGGTGACCAACAGCGCTCACGTCGGCGTTCTGGGGATTCACCTGCAGGAGGTCGTGCAGGCCGGAATGGTCGGCATTGCGTTCACGAATTCGCCGGCTGCGATTCCGCCGTGGGGCGGCAAGAAGGCGTTGTTCGGGACCAACCCGGTCGCGTTCGCGTTTCCACGGCGCGATTCCGAGCCGATCATCGTCGACCTTGCGCTCACGACGGTCGTGCGCGGAAAGATCATGATGGCGATGCAAAAAGGCGAGAAGATCCCCGAGGGTTGGGCGCTGGATCGCGACGGCAAGCCGACCACCGACCCGAAGGAAGCGATCGAGCGTGGCAGCCTCTTTCCGATCGGCGGAGCGAAGGGTGCGATGCTCGCGCTTGCGTTCGAGCTCGTCTGCGCCGCGCTCACGGGATCCGCGATCGGGTCCGAAGCGGATTCGTTTTTCTCCGAGCAGGGCAACAAGCCGCGGATCGGCCAGGCGTTCCTCGCGATCGATCCGGGCGCGCTCGCCGGCCGCGAGCGCTATTTCGAGCGCGTGGAGACGGTCGTCCTGACGATGCTCGCGGACGAAGGTGTGCGCCTGCCGGGGTCGAAACGCTTCGCGGCCGTGAAGCGTGCCGCCGGGCACGGCATCGAAGTCGCAGACGACCTGCTCGGCAGAATCGAAGGGCTCGCGCATGGATGAGTACTGCGCCGTAATCGAATTTCCGGCGATGCGCGTCGGCATTCGTACCCGAGACGAAGCGCTCGAGGGAATCCGCTACCTGCCGCGTTCCGTGCCGCTGAGCGATCCGTCGAGCCGCTTCGCGGAGCGCGTGGTGCGACAGCTGCAACGCTACCGCGACGATCCGGACGCGAGCTTCGATCTTCCGCTCGCGATCGAAGGCACTACGTTCCAGCGCCGCGTCTGGCGCGCGCTGGGACGAATCCCGCGGGGCGAGACGCGCACGTATGGACAGGTCGCGACCGCGCTCGGCAGCGCCGCGCGCGCAGTCGGCCAGGCGTGCGGCGAGAACCGGCTGCCGATCGTCATCCCCTGCCATCGCGTCGTGGCCGCCGGCGGAATCGGCGGGTTCGGGCACGCGCGCGGCGGATACCTTCTGGAGACGAAGCGTTGGCTGCTGGGCCACGAGCGGGCGCTCTGACGAGCGCGGATGCGTTGCTGCTCGACGCGTTTTGCGACGCGCTCTGGCTCGAAGACGGCCTTTCGAAGAACACGCTCGAGTCGTACCGGCGCGATCTCGCGCAGCTCGCCGGCTTCCTGAAAGGGCGTGGTCTCGCGCAGGCGCAGGAAGCGGATCTGTTTTCGTTTCTCGCCGCGCGCGGGGGACGCGCATCGAGCGCCGCGCGCATGCTCTCCAGCCTGAAGCGTTTCTACCAGTATTGCGTCCGCGAGCGGCACACGGCTGCGGACCCGACCCTGAAGCTCGATCCGCCGAAGCGCTCGCCACGGTTCCCGAAGACCCTTTCGGAAGCCGACGTCGAAGCGCTGCTCGCCGCGCCCGCGACCGATGCAGCGCTCGGGTTGCGCGACCGCGCGATGCTCGAAGTGCTGTACGCGTCCGGCCTGCGGGTGTCGGAGCTCGTAACGATGAAGATCTACCAGGCGAACCTCGATGCAGGAGTGGTGCGCATCCTCGGCAAGGGTTCGAAGGAGCGTCTCGTGCCGCTCGGCGAGGAAGCGATCGAGTGGCTGCGCCGCTATCTCAAGCAGGCGCGGCCTGCGCTGCTCGGGCGGAAATCTTCCGATGCGCTCTTTCTGACCGGGCGCGGAGCGGCGATGACCCGCCAGGCGTTCTGGCATAACCTCAAGCGACTGGGCTCGCGCGCGATTCCGGGCAAGAGTCTGTCACCGCACGTGTTGCGGCATGCGTTCGCGACGCACCTGATCAACCACGGCGCCGACTTGCGCGTGGTGCAGATGCTGCTCGGCCACGCGGACATCTCCACGACGCAGATCTATACGCACGTTGCGCGCGAGCGCCTGAAGGCGCTGCACGCAAAACATCATCCGCGCGGGTAGCGTAAAAGGGGTCAGGACCCTTTTTCGGTGTGCGGAAAAGGGTCCTGACCCCTTTTACGTTCGATCGAGACGCCGACGAATTTTGCGTTCGGCAGGATGCCGATCTTGGCCGCGTTCACTTTCACCCACGGCGCGCCGAATTCGTCCAGCAGCAGGCGCGCGATGCGCTCGGCGAGCGTTTCGACGAGCCGGAAATGCCCGCTCGCCGCGAGCGTCTTGATGCGCAAAGCGACCTGCTCGTAGTCGATCGTGTCGGCGACGCGATCGCTCGCGAACACCGCCTCGCCCGGAAGGCCGATCTCGAGATCGAGGGACACTGTCTGCGCGACGTGCTGCTCGCGCTTGTGGATGCCGATCCGCACTTCGATGCGCAGGTCGCGAATGACGATCGAGTCCATTGCGCATTGATTATAGGGCGTGCGGTTAGAATTCCCCCGCCATGCAGACCGCACTGATTTCACTCGCGGCCTACCTGCTCGGCTCGATCTCTTTCGCGATCGTGACGAGCCGCATGCTGCGCCTGCCCGATCCGCGCAGCTACGGCTCGAAGAACCCTGGCGCGACCAACGTGCTGCGCTCGGGCAGCCGGATTGCTGCCGCCCTTACGCTCGCCGGCGATGCCGGGAAGGGATGGCTCGCCGTGTGGCTTGCGGCGCTCTACACGGGCGAAGCGCCGGCGGCCGGGCTGGACGCGGCGCTTGCCGGGTTGTGCGCGTTTCTCGGGCACCTCTTCCCGGTGTTCTACAACTTTCGCGGCGGCAAGGGGGTCGCCACTGCGGCGGGCGTGGTGCTCGGCATCGACCCCTGGCTCGGCCTCGCGACACTCGCAAGCTTTGCCGCAATCGTGGCGATCTTCCGGATGGTTTCGCTCGCCTCGATCCTGGCGGCGCTGTTTGCAGCCTTTTACGCGTTCTGGCTGTTCGGCCTGCGCGCGGTGACGGCGACGGTGGCGATCATGGCGCTGCTGCTCGTGCTGCGCCATCGCGACAACATCGGCCGCATTCTGCGCGGCGAAGAATCAAAGCTCGGGAGAAAGACGGCATGAGGATCCTGGTGCTGGGTGCGGGTGCAGTCGGCGGGTACTTTGGCGGGCGGATGGCGCAGAAGGGCTCGGACGTCACCTTCCTGGTGCGGCCTGCGCGAGCGCAGGCGCTGGCGCGCGACGGGCTGCACATCGTCAGTCGCGCGGGGGATTGGCAAGGCGAAGTGCGCTGCGTGACCCAGGATCGACTGCGGCCCGAGTACGACGTCGTTCTGCTGACCGCGAAGGCCTACGACCTCGCGAGCGCGCTCGATGCCATCGCGCCGGCGATGGAAGGCGACCGGCACGCGCGGGTCGTACCGTTGCTGAACGGCATCGCGCACCTGGACGTGCTCGACGAGCGCTTCGGCCGCGAGCGGGTGCTCGGCGGAGTCGCCTACATCGGCGCGACGCTCGCGCCGGACGGCCGGATCCATCACCTGAACGAATTTCACCGCGTGACCTATGGACCGCGCGCGGACGCACAGCGCCCCGCGTGCGACGCCCTTGCCGCCGAGCTTGCGGGCGTCCTCTTCAACTGGCAGCAACTCGATACGATCGAGCAGGCGATGTGGGACAAGTGGGTGCTGCTGGCGACGCTCGCAGGGATGACGTGCCTGATGCGCGGGTCGGTCGGCGACATCGTCGCGACGGGTTCGGGGGCAAAGCTCACGCTCGCGCTGCTCGCAGAATGCGCGAGCGTCGCCGCGGCGGAAGGATTCGCGACGCCGGAGAGCGAGATGGGGCGCTACCGCGGCATGCTCACCCAGGCAGGCGCCGCGTTCACGGCGTCGATGCTGCGGGATATCGAATCCACCGGACAGACCGAGGGCGATCACATCCTCGGGGCGCTCCTGGCACGGGCGCGCAAGCGGGATCTGCAGACCCCGCTGCTGGAAGTGGCGACGACTCATCTTGAAGCGTATGCAGCGAGACGCCGCCGCGAGGCCGCGCCTACGGCGGAGGCAGCGACTCCAGTTCCCAGCGCGGGCGCACGGTAAAGCCGTGGCGCGTTGCGTCCTCGCAATGCGCGCCGGCGCGCAGGCGCTGGGCAGCGGCGAAGGCGATCATTGCGCCGTTGTCGGTGCATAGCGCCTGCTCCGGGAAGAAGACTTCGAAGCCTCGCTTCGTGCCCGCGAGATCGAGTGCTTGACGCAGCGCGCGGTTGGCTCCGACACCGCCCGCTACGACGAGCCGCGTGAGGCCCGTGCGCTCGATCGCGAGCGCGCACTTCGTGACGAGGACCTCGACCATTGTGTCCTCGAAGGCGCGCGCAACGTCGGCGTGAAACTCGGCGCTCGGCGGTGCACCGCGCACCAGCAGCAGGACCGCGGTTTTCAATCCGGAGAAGCTGAAGTCGAGGTCTCCGCTCGCAATCATCGGGCGCGGGAGCCGGTAGCGCCCCGGGCGACCGGATTCGGCAAGCCCCGCGATTTCCGGCCCGCCCGGGTAGCCGAGCCCGAGCAGCTTTGCCGTCTTGTCGAATGCCTCACCCGCCGCGTCGTCCCGGGTTTCTCCGAGCAGCGCATAGCGGCCGACCGCGTCGACCCGCATCAGTTGCGTATGCCCCCCGGAAACCAGCAGCGCGACGAATGGAAACTGCGGCGGGCGCGCCGCGAGCAGCGGAGACAGCAGGTGTCCCTCGAGATGGTGGATGCCGATCGCAGGCACCCCGAGCGCGAACGCAAGACCTCGCGCGAACGAGGCGCCGACGAGGAGCGCCCCCGCGAGGCCCGGTCCTTCCGTATAGGCGACCGCGCCGAGATCGGCGATCGCGCGACCCGTTCGCTCGAACAGGCGCCGGCTGAGCGGCACGATGCGACGGATATGGTCCCGCGACGCGAGCTCCGGCACGACTCCGCCGTACGCCTCGTGCATGTCGCTCTGGGAATGAACGGCATGGGCGAGCAACTGCGCCGTTCCGGCGTCATACAGCGCGACACCGGTTTCGTCGCAGGAAGTCTCGATGCCGAGGATCAGCATGCAATCGGGCCCGTGTCTGGTTTTACGTACTTTTCAGATATAATTCAATTCGTTCCGAACCAGCAAGGGAATTGGATGCCGACCGTACGCGTAAAAGAGAACGAGCCGTTCGAAGTGGCGATGCGCAGGTTCAAGCGGACCGTTGAAAAGACGGGACTGCTCACCGAGCTGCGCGCCCGGGAGTACTACGAGAAGCCGACTTCGGAGCGAAAGCGCAAGCTCGCCGCAGCGGTCAAGCGTCACCACAAGCGGTTGCGCAGCCAGATGCTGCCGCAAAAGATGTACTGATCACGAAACCGCCCGGGGCCGCGAGCGCGGGAACCTTCCGCCCCTCGCGGCTTTTGCATTTATGAGCCTGCACGATCGCATCACTGAGGACATGAAGGCCGCAATGCGCGCCAAAGAAAGCGCGCGGCTGTCGGCGATCCGGCTGCTGCTTGCCGCCTTGAAGCAAAAGCAACTCGATGAGCGCGCCCCCGGCAAGGAATCCTCCGCGCTCGCCGACACGGACGTGCTCGCGGTCATCGACAAGATGATCAAGCAGCGCCGCGAATCGATCGCCCAGTTCGAAAAGGCCGGGCGCACCGATCTCGTCGAGGTCGAGAAGTTCGAAATCGGGGTGCTGTCGGGCTATCTGCCGCAGCCGCTCGGGGCTGTCGAGATCGAGCAAGCCGTGGCCGCCGCGCTTGCCGAGTCGGGCGCCTCGGGTGTCAAGGACATGGGCAAGGTGATGGCGCTGCTCAAGGCGCGCCTTGCCGGCCGCGCCGACATGGGCAAAGTGTCGGCGCTCGTCAAAGCCAAGCTCAGCGCGTAGGGAAAAAGAAAGGGGACGTACCCCATTTTCCCCCTGTGCTTTTCGGGGGAAAATGGGGTACGTCCCCAGCTTTCGCCTCACCGTGATTCCAGAATCCTTCAAGCAGGATCTGCTGGTTCGCGTCGACATCGTCGACGTGGTGTCGCGCTACGTGCAGCTGAAGAAAGCGGGCGCGAATCACCTTGGCCTCTGCCCGTTCCACAACGAAAAGACGCCCTCGTTCACGGTGAGCGCCGCCAAGCAGTTCTACCACTGCTTCGGATGCGGCGTGCACGGCAATGCGATCGGATTCCTGATGTCGCATTCGGGGCTCGGGTATGTCGACGCGGTGAAGGAGCTCGCGGCATCGGTCGGCATGCAGGTGCCCGAATGGCAGCCGCGCACGCCCGAGCAGGCGGCGCAACGCGAGCGCGAGACCGATCTGTACGTGCTGCTGGAGCGCGCCATGGATTTCTACCGGGCCGAGCTGAAAAAGTCGCCGCGCGCGATCGAATACCTGAAGGGACGCGGCGCGAGCGGCGAGATCGCGGCGCGCTTTCGCGTCGGCTATGCGCCGAACGACTGGCAGGGGCTGCGCGCGGTCTTTCCGCAGTATGACGACAAGGCGCTCGTGGAATGCGGACTGGTGGTCGAGAACGAGGGCAAGCGCTACGACCGTTTTCGCGACCGGGTCATGTTCCCGATCTTCAGCGCGCGCGGCGCGCCGATCGGGTTCGGCGGCAGGATCCTCGACGAGGGCGAGCCGAAGTACCTGAATTCGCCTGAAACGCCGCTGTTCGAGAAGGGCCGCGAGGTGTACGGCCTGGTGCAGGCACGCGAAGCGATCCGCGCGGGCGGCCGCGTCGTGGTCGTGGAAGGGTACATGGACGTGATTTCGCTCGCCCAGTTCGGCGTCGCCTACAGCGTCGCGACGCTCGGCACGGCAACCACGCCGGTCCACGTTTCGCGGCTGC
Source organism: Burkholderiales bacterium (assembly GCA_036007105.1). Lineage (GTDB taxonomy): Bacteria > Pseudomonadota > Gammaproteobacteria > Burkholderiales > SG8-39 > 2-02-FULL-66-14. The sequence goes on from DASYPC010000172.1 coordinate 7,539, forward strand.
TGCGGCTCGCAGAGGAGATCGTGTTCTGCTTCGACGGCGATGCGGCCGGCCGCAAGGCGGCGCGGCGCGCGCTCGAAACGAGCCTGCCGCTCGCGACTGATGGGAAAACCATCCGGTTCCTGTTTCTCCCCGAGGGCGAGGATCCGGATACGTACATTCGCAAGCACGGCAAGGACGCGTTCGAGCGGCTGATCCCGGGCTCGCAAACGCTCTCCGGCTTCCTGCTGGGTGAGCTGCGGGCCGCGGCGGACTTTACGACCGCCGAAGGGCGCTCGCGTTTCCTGACCTCGGCAAAGCCGCAATTGCAGCGGATCGCCGCTCCCGGACTCAAGCTGCAGATCGTCAAGGAAGTCGCCGAGCTCGCGAAGGTGTCGCAGGACGAGGCCGAGCGTTTGCTCGATTTGAGAAGCCCGTCGTCCGCCTGGCGCCGACCGGGCCCGGCAAGGGCCGCGTCGCCGGCCGCGACCAACCTCGAATGGACGCTGCTGCGCTATTTGCTGCTGCGCCCGCAACGGGCACCGGACATCGATCCTGCCCTGCTGGATCCCGAACTGCCGGAGTCGGCGGCCATTGCCGCGTTCGTCGACTGGTGGCAGAACGCACCCCCCGCAGGACCGTCCGGAGACGCGCTGCTGATCGAGAAGTTCACGGGAACCCCGCACGCCGAGATCCTCTTCGAGGCCCAAAAGTCGCTGCTCGACCTAGCATTGAACGAAGACGATGCGGATGCGGAGATTGCGAACTGTCTGCAGGCGCTCAGGGTCAAACGAACTGGAGAGGGGCTGGACGCGTTGCGCGGACGCGTCGCCCGGGGTGAGGCTGGGCCCCACGAGCTCGCCCAAAGGCTGAAGGAGTTCGACGAGCTAAAGAGAGATCGTCTCGCCGGACAGACTGGCATATAATCCGCGGCTTTTCTTCGCACCGGGCAAAAACAGGCGAATGACCAAACACAAGCGCAAAACGAAGCACAGGCAGGCTCGCGTGACCAAGAAAAAAGCGAGCGCCGTCAACAGGTTGAAGCTGCACAAGGCGGCGCGGCGGACGCCTGCGCGCAAGCCCCATCCGGTCGCCAGGCGATCGGACAAGGACCTGAAGCGCGCAAAGAAGGTTGCCGCGCCCAAGGCCAAGGCGGCGCCGCAGAAGCCGGAAGCGAAAAAAGCCAAGCCGACGATCAAGAGCGCAAAACACGCGCTCGAGCTGCTCGAAGCGCGGGTCGCGGGGCTGAAGAAGGCCAAGGGTGGGCGCACCGGGCGAAAGGGCCGCAAGGAAGAGTGGCTGCTCGCAGCGGCAGCGCAACTGCCGAAGGAAGACGCCGAGACCCGCCGCACGCGTCTGAAGAACCTGATCAAGCTCGGAAAGGACCGGGGCTTCCTCACCTACTCCGAGATCAATGACCATCTGCCGGACGACCTCGTCGATGCCGAGCAGATCGAAGCGATCATCTCGACGTTCGGCGATATGGGGATCCAGGTCTACGACCAGGCGCCGGATCAGGAAACGCTCCTCATCAGCGCGGAATCCACCGCCGTCGCGACCGTGGACGAAGACGTCGAGGAGCAGGCCGAGGCAGCGCTCTCGACGGTCGATTCTGAATTTGGCCGCACGACCGACCCGGT
>DASYPC010000173.1:0-3021 GCA_036007105.1 Burkholderiales bacterium
CGGCGGCACGCCCTCCCGACCCGGAAGGTCGAGGTCGGGCAGCGTCAGATCGGGCTCGAGCCCATGCGTTGCCGCATCGAAGGTCCTGCGTGAGATGCCGAGGGCTTGCGCCTGCGGCCACAGATCCTCGAGCCATTTTTGGAACGCGGGATCAGCTGCGTGCGCAGGCGTCGCGGCAGCTGCCGCAAGCCAGGCCCCCGCCAGAATAGCTGCGTATTTGCCAATTCGACCCATTTTACCCGCTTTCCCTTCCGACGTGCCGCAACAAGCTGTCATCTGGTGCCGCCGATTCGCTGCAACGATTCGAACCGGCCGAGCGTTAATAAGAGCGCGGAAAAGCGCCCAAGATATGGAGCTGCCGATGCTTCAGGTGCCGCTGGAGATCGCCTTTCATAATATCGAAAGTTCGGATTGGGCGGAGCAGGAAATCCGCGCGCGCGTCGCCGAATTGGAAAGACTTTACGACCGGCTGGTATCGTGCCGCGTCCGCATCGATCAGCGGGCCAAGGACCTCACCGGCACGATTCCGCCGGTGGTCCACATCGAGCTCGGCATTCCCGGTCGCAGCGACCTGGTCGTCAGCCACGAGCCCGAGCACCTCTTGCGGAAATACCGGCATCCGGACTTGCACAAAGCCATCAACGAGGCGTTCCGCATTGCAGAACGGCAGCTGCTCGACCTCAAAGAGCAGCGCGACGGCCGCACCAAGGCCAGGAATCACGACACCGAAAACCAGTCGCTGGGCCAAGTGGCGGAGATTACGCCCGAGCAGGATTTCGGCTTCCTGCTGACGAAAGAAGGCGGCTTGCTCTACTTCCACCGCAACTCGCTGCTGTCCGGAGACTTCGACGATCTCAAGGTTGGAGAACACGTCCATTACAACGAGGACGTGGGCGACACCGGCCCGATCGCGACCAAGGTACGCGTGAAGAGCAAGAACTTGGCGGCAGAGTAGTGCGCTAGACGGCGCCCCGCGCTGCGCGGCGTGAGTTCTGCAATTTTCTTCGCGCGCCAGCTAGCGTATCGCCACGATGAACAGGCGGGGAAACCGCAGCAGCACGCGACCGTCGTGCCGCGGCGGATAGGCCTGCGCGATCCGCGCCGTGTACTCGGCGAGGAAGCCGCGGCGCATGGCATCGTCCAGCGGGGCGAGAAATGGTCGCAAACCCGAGCCGCGGAACCATTCGACGATCGCGTCCGCACCCGCCATCACGTGATTGTAAACCGTGTGCCAGACGTCGAGCTGCGCACAAAGCGGGCTGAGCAAATCGTAGTAAGCTGCCGGTGTCGGCAGATCGTCGCGCGCGGCCGCCGTCAGGGCGAGCTGCGCGGCCCACGGCCCGCCTGCCGCCACCTCGCGCATGAGCGCAAGCGCCGGCTCTTCCGTGTTGTCGGGCATCTGCACCGCCAAGACGGCGTCCACGGGCAGCGCAGAAAGCAGGCGCCGCAATACCGCCGGATGATCCGGCACCCATTGAAACACCGCGTTCGCGAACAACAAATCGGTGCGCTCCGGAGGAGTCCAATCGACGAGGTCCGCCTGAGCAAACTCGCAATTGGGAAGCCGCGTGCGCGCCTGGCGAAGCATGTCGGGCGAGGAGTCCAGGCCGATCACTTGCGCCTGCGGATAGCGTTCGACCAGAAGCTCGGTGGAGTTGCCGGGTCCACAGCCTAGATCGATGACGCGGCGCGCAGATTTGAGCGGCACCTGCGCCAGAAGGTCGCGCGGCGGCCGCGTGCGCTCGTCCTCGAACTTGAGGTATTGGCGCGCGCTCCAGTCTTCGGTCATCAGCGCGAGAACTTCTTGTACTTGATGCGTTGGGGAATGATGGACTCGGTTCCGAGCCGGCGCATCTTGTCCCGCTCATACTCCTGGAAGTTGCCCTCGAACCACTCGACGCGGCTGTCGCCTTCGAACGCCAGAATATGCGTAGCGATGCGGTCGAGAAACCAGCGATCGTGGCTGATGATAACTGCGCAGCCGGCGAAATCTTCGAGCGCCTCCTCGAGCGCGCGCAGCGTATCGACGTCGAGATCGTTCGTGGGCTCGTCGAGCAGCAGCACGTTAGCCCCCGACTTGAGCATCTTGGCGAGATGCACGCGGTTGCGCTCGCCGCCTGAGAGCGAACCGACCTTCTTCTGCTGGTCGGCGCCTTTGAAATTGAAGTTGGAGCAGTAGGCGCGCGAGTTCACCTCGCGTTTGCCGAGCAGAATAATGTCCTGTCCGCCGGAGATCTCTTCCCAGACGTTCTTTTTGCCGTCGAGCGTATCGCGGGACTGATCGACATAGCCGAGATGCACCGACTCGCCGATCTCGATGGTGCCTTTGTCCGGCTTTTCTTGACCTACGATCATGCGGAACAGCGTCGTTTTGCCGGCGCCATTCGGACCGATGACGCCGACGATGACGCCCGGCGGCAGGCGAAAGGTCAGGTCGTCGATGAGGAGGTTGTTGCCGTAGCCCTTCCTGAGGCCCTCGAACTCGATCACGTTCTGCCCCAGCCGCTCCACCACCGGGATGATGATCTGCGCGCTCTGCGCGGTCTTCTCCGCCGCCTGCTGCACAAGGTCCTCGTAGCGCTGATAGCGCGCCTTGGACTTCGCCTGCCGCGCGCGTGGGGAGGCCGCGATCCATTCGCGCTCGCGGGCAAGCGTGCGCTGCCGCGCCGCTTCCTCGCGGCCCTCCTGCTCGAGCCGCTTCTGCTTTTGCTCGAGCCAGGCCGAATAGTTGCCCTCGTAGGGAATGCCGCGGCCGCGGTCGAGCTCCAGGATCCAGCCGGTGACGTTGTCGAGGAAATAGCGGTCATGCGTGACGATCAGGATGGCGCCCGGGTAATTGCGCAGGTGACCCTCGAGCCAGTTGACGGATTCCGCATCGAGATGATTTGTCGGCTCGTCGAGCAGCAGCAGATCCGGTTGGTCGAGGAGCAGCCGGCAGAGCGCGACTCGGCGCCGCTCGCCGCCGGATAGCGTGCTCACCTCGGCATCATCGGGCGGGCAGCGCAGCGCCTCCATCGCCTG
>DASYPC010000174.1:0-1677 GCA_036007105.1 Burkholderiales bacterium
GCACAAGGGCAGCTACGAAGATACGATGATCGGAGCGCTTGCCGCGCAGCGCATCGGCTCCGGGCCGCATATCGTGCAGGTTTCCGAGATCGGCACTGCGCATATGATGGCCGCACCGAGCGCATACGTCCCGGTCTGGCAGGTGTTTGCCGATGCCGGCCAGGCGCTCGATGGAAAAGCCTTCGTTCCTGCGGTCGCGGGCTACTTCTCCGATGCGAGCGGCAGGCTGGTGGCGCTGCCGTTCAACGTCGCGACGCCGATCCTGTTCTACAACAAGGACGTGTTTCGCAAGGCGAAGCTCGATCCCGAAAAACCGCCGAAGACCTGGTACGAGTTCCCCAAGGTGATCGCCGAGCTGAAGGAGATCGGCACGGATTGCGCCTTCACGACCACCTGGCCGTCCTGGGTGCAGCTCGAGAACACGAGCACCTGGCACAACCAGGACTTCGCGAGCAAGGACAACGGCCTCGGCGGGCTCGATGCCAAGCTGGTCTTCAACACGCATCTGATGGTGCGGCACGTGTCGATGCTCTCGTCGTGGGCACGCTCGGGCTACTTCACCTACAGCGGCCGGCGCATCGAAGGCGAGAAGCGCTTCGCGGCAGGCGAGTGCGCGATGCTGACCGCGAGCTCGTCGAGCTCGGCGGACCTGCGCAGCATGGCGCGCTTCGACTTCGGCGTCGCGCAGCTGCCCTATTACGACGACGTGAAGGGCGCGCCGCACCATTCGCTGATCGGCGGCGGCGGCCTGTGGGTGCTCCCGGGCAAAAAGAGCGCGGAGTACCGCGGCGTGGCGAAGTTCCTCGCCTATCTGGCGCAGCCGAAGGTCCAGGCCGAATGGCACCAGCGCACCGGGTACATGCCGGTCACGCGCGCCGCGTACGAGCTGAGCAAGGAGCAGGGCTACTACGACCTGCATCCCGGGCAGCTGATCGCCATCCGGCAGCTGCTGCTGAACGCCCCGACGCGCGAATCGCGCGGCATCCGGATCGGCGAATTCGCCAAGATTCGCGAGATCATCGAAGAAGAGCTCGAAGCGGTCTGGGACGGCACCAAGCCGCCGAAGCTGGCGCTCGACAATGCCGCCGAGCGGGGCAACGCGCTGCTCCGCAAGTTCGAGACGGCCTACCGCCTCGGCGCGCAGCCGAGCGTGCCGGCGCGCACCGCGCGCAAGACGAAGAAATAGGTCGCGAAGCCGTCACGCGGTTTGGCTATACTCCGGCATCGCCTGGCGCCAAGACCGGGCAATCCCCCAAATGCGAGGAGATTCCATGCGTATCAAGCTCTTGACGGCTGCGTTGGCGGGGGCGTCGCTGTTCGCGGCGAACGCCCAGGCCCAGATCGAGATCCAGTGGTGGCATTCGATGGGGGGCGCGCTGGGTGAAGCGCTCAACGGGCTCGCGACCAAGTTCAACCTGGTGCAGAAGGAATACAAGGTCGTCCCGACCTTCAAAGGTGGCTATCCGGAATCGATGACAGCCGCGATCGCCGCCTTCAGGGCCGGCAACGCGCCGCATATGCTGCAGGTCTTCGAAGTCGGGACCGCGACGATGATGTCCGCCAAGGGTGCGATCGTGCCCGTTGCGAAGGTGATGACGGACGCGAAGGAAACGTTCGACCCGAAAGCGTACCTGCCGACCGTTACCGGCTACTACTCCGACCTGAAGGGCAACATGC
>DASYPC010000175.1:0-5209 GCA_036007105.1 Burkholderiales bacterium
GCGGTCCTCGACCTCGCGGTTTTCCCCCAGCAGTCGGAACATGCGGTCCATGTCGAGCAGCGACTGCTTGATCTCGCGATAGACCATGCCGAGGAAATTGAGCGGGATATAGAGCTGGATGAGCAACCCGTTCACCAGCACCAGGTCGCCCATGGTGAAGGCGCCGGAGGCGACCCCTTCCGCGGCGAGGAACATAAGCAGCGTCACGGCCGCGGCGATGATCAGGCTCTGGCCGATATTGAGCAGCCCTAGCGAGGCCTCCTGCTTCACCGCGAGGTTTTCGTAGCTCTGCAGGTTCTCGTCGTAGCGGCGCGCCTCGAACTCCTCGTTGCCGAAATACTTGACCGTCTCGTAGTTGAGCAGGCTGTCGATCGCACGCGTGTTCGCTTTCGAATCCAGCTCGTTGGCGCGCCGCCGGATGTCCATCCGCCACTCCGTGATGAGGACCGTGAACGTGATGTAGATCGCGACCGCGCCGAACGTCACCGCCGCGAAGCGCCAGTCGAACTTGCTGAGGAGCACCGCTGCGACGAGCGCGAACTCGAGGATCACCGGGATGATGGAGAAGATCATGTAGCTGAGCAGGGACGAGATGCCGCGCGTGCCGCGCTCGATGTCGCGTGTCATCCCGCCGGTCTGGCGGTCCAGGTGAAAGCGCAGGCTCAAGCCGTGCAGATGCCGGAACACGCTGAGCGCGACGCGCCGGATCGCGCGCTGCACGACGCGCACGAAAACGACGTCGCGCAGCTCGGCGAAGAGCGTGGTGGAGAAGCGCAGGATGCCGTAGATCGCTACCATCGCTGCGGGCACCGCGACCACTGCGAGCTTCGGATCGAGGCCGTCGACGATCTCCTTCATCACCAGCGGCACCGACACGTTGGCGACCTTGGCGGCCGCGAGGAAGGAAAGGGCAATCGCGACGCGCCAGCGGTATTCCCACAGGTAGGGAAGAAGGCTCGCCGCTGCGCGCCACTCCCTGCCCGTCAGGGATTGTGTCGGCGCCGAGTTGTGGTGGCGGGTGGCCATGAAGAAGGCGGCGATTCTATTTCAATAGGGAGGCGCGAGGCGCCGAAACCCGTGCGCGAGCACGATCAGGAGAAACCCCACGTTGCGCAGGAATAGCCACCAGGGCGCGAGGTAGAGGGCGCTCCCGCCGCGGCCAGTCGCTGCCGCGTGCACGGCGCGCTCCGCTGCAAGCTCGATCCAGCCTGCGCCGCGCGGCCAGTCCCATAGTTCTGCAAGCCACGGTTGCGGGATCCCGCTCTTGCCGACGCCCGCACCGACGATCGCGCCGGTGATTGCCGCGACGCTGTCGGTATCGCCGCCGCAGCGAATCGCTGCCGTCACGGCGGCCGGAAAATCGCGCGGAAACGAAAACCAGGCATGCAGCGCGGCGGGCACGCTGTGGTACATGTAACCGCTCACGCCGCGCGTGCAGCCGAGCGAGTCGGCGAACGCGGTGGTCGGCTGTCCCGCGGCCGCGCTCGCAGCCGCCCGCTCCGCCAGCGCGACGAGTTCGCTGCCTGCCGCGCCGAGCGGCGCGAGGTACCGGCGCAGCTGCACGAGATATTTTTCCGCGGCTTCGCCGCGCATCGACGAACGTGCGGCGAGCGCAACTGCGAGCGCGCCCGATTCCGCCTTCGGGTCGCGGTGCGTGATCCCGGTCGAGGCGGCGACATGCTGGATCAGCGCCGCATCGTCGTGGCCGAAGCAGACCCCGAGCAGCGCGCTGCGCATCGCCGGCCCGTTTCCCGCCGAGCGCACGCCGGAGAACTGCGGCGGGAAGAAAAGCCAAAGCTTGAGGGTGGCGCGCAGCGTGGCAAAGCCGACGCCCGCCGGAAGGCCGAGCAGCCAGAAACGCAATCGCCAGGCAAGGCTGGACGCAAAGCGCCGCGGGTTGTTCCCCGCCACGCTGATCGATTGCGCCACCATGCACGCATGGTCGGTGTCGTCCGAGCACATGCCTTTGCCGAGAATCAGCCGGTAACGCCCGAGTCGCGGAAACATCCGCAATTGGCGGGCACGAGAAAGGCCTTCGCACGGCAGGCCGAGCGCATCCCCGACGGCGGTGCCGAGCAGGCAACCGACCGCGGCGGCGACGCGATGCTTCAATGGCTGCATGCCGGACCCCTCTTGCCCGTCGAAGCGTCTCACAGAACTTCTTGACCGGAAAGGGAAGCGAGCCTATCCTTCAAACGTTCGTTTGACTATCGGCAGGCGCCATGAACCTTCGTTCGATCAAGCCGCCTCACGAAACACGCACACGAATCCTCGACGCGGCCGAGGAGCTTTTCATGCAGCACGGCTTCGAAGGCACTTCGATGCGCACGCTGACCGCAAAAGCGAGCGTGAACCTGGCCGCGGTCAACTATCACTTCGGCTCCAAGGACGCGTTGATCGAAGCGGTGTTTCGCCGCAGGCTCGATCCGATGAACGCGGCGCGCATCGCCGAGCTCGACCGTCTCGAAGCCGCAGCACCGGCGCCTTCCGCTGAAGCGATCATCCGCGTCTTCCTGCGCGCTTCGCTCGCGATGATCGAGGACGTAAAGAGCGGCGGCCGCAATTTCACGCGCCTGCTGGGTCGTACCTACACCGAGCCTTCGAAGCCGATCCGTGCGTTGATCGGGCAGCTGTACGCGCCTGCGATGGCGCGCTACAAGAGCGCGTTCGAGCGCGCGCTGCCGGAGCTGCCGAAGGACGAGCTCATCTGGCGAATGCATTTCATGTTCGGCACGCTCGCGTATACGCTCGCCGCGACCGACACGGTGCAGTTGATCGCGGGCTGCAAGCCGGAAGACCGCTACGATGCGGCGCTGCTCGAAGACCGGCTGACCGCTTTCCTGAATGCCGGCCTCGTCGCGCCGCTACATGGCGTGCGCGGCGTCCGCAAGGCCGCATAGACAATCGCCTCCGAGGGGGAGACATGATGATCGGATTCTTCGCAGCCGCAGTGGTCGCGTTCTTCGTGCTGGCGTATTTTCAAGTGCCGATTCTTGGATGGACCGTTGCCGGCGGCCTGTTGCTTGGCTACCTCAGCGTGTTCGCGAGTCCTGAACCATGGGGCACGACGACGAACCTCGTCGTCGCGGCAGTCTTCCTGGTCATCGCGGCGCTCCTCAACGTGCGGCCCCTGCGACGCCTCGTCTTCAGCAACCCGGTGCTCGGCATCTATCGTCGCATCCTGCCGGACATGTCGCAGACCGAAAAGGAAGCGATCGACGCGGGAACCGTGTGGTGGGACGCCGATCTGTTCTCCGGCAAGCCCGACTGGAACAAGCTGCTCGCGATCCCGACGCCCCGGCTCTCGGCCGAGGAGCAGGCCTTTCTCGACGGACCCTGCGAGGAAGTGTGCGCGATGACCAACGACTGGGAAGTCACGCACGAGCGCTTCGACCTGTCGCCGCAGGTCTGGCAGTACGTCAAGGACAAGGGCTTCCTCGGCATGATCATCCCGAAGAAGTACGGCGGGCTCGGTTTTTCCGCCCTCGCCCACTCCGCCGTGGTCATGAAGCTCTCGACCCGCTCCAACGCGCTCTCGGTGAGCGTCATGGTGCCGAATTCGCTCGGCCCGGCGGAACTGCTGCTGCACTACGGGACCGAGGAGCAGAAAAACCACTACCTGCCGCGCCTTGCAAAAGGCCTCGAAGTGCCGTGCTTCGCGCTCACTTCGCCCGAGGCGGGCTCGGACGCCGCGTCGATCCCGGACTACGGAGTCGTTTGCAGGGGCCAGTGGCAGGGCAAGGAGGCGCTCGGCATGCGGGTGACGTGGGACAAGCGCTACATCACGCTCGGTCCCATCGCGACGCTGCTCGGCCTTGCGTTCCGTCTCTACGACCCGGAGCACCTGCTCGGCGACAAGGAAGATCTCGGCATCACCTGCGCATTGGTGCCGACGAATACGCCGGGAGTGAACATCGGCAGGCGGCACTTGCCGCTGAACGCGGTGTTCCAGAACGGACCCAACTCCGGCAAGGACGTCTTCATGCCGATCGACTGGATCATCGGCGGCAAGGACTACGCGGGCAAGGGCTGGATGATGCTGATGGGGTGCCTTGCGGCCGGGCGCTCGATCTCGCTGCCGACGTCGTCGGTCGGCGGCGCCAAGGCGCTCGCGCGCATCACGGGCGCCTACTCGCGCGTACGCAGCCAGTTCAAGACGCCGATCGGCAAGCTCGAGGGCGTCGAGGAAGCGCTTGGCCGCATCGCCGCGAACACCTACATGATGGACGCGACCCGGATCATGACCGCGGGCGCCGTCGACCTCGGCGAGAAGCCGGCGGTGATCTCCGCGATCGCCAAGTACCACATGACCGAGCGCGCGCGCAGGGTCGTCGACGATGCGATGGACATCCACGGCGGCAAGGGGATCTGCCTCGGGCCGAACAACTGGGTCGGTCGCGGCTACCAGGTCATCCCGGTCGGCATCACGGTGGAGGGCGCGAACATCCTGACGCGCACGCTGATCATCTTCGGCCAGGGCGCCATCCGCTGCCACCCGTACGTGCTGCGCGAGATGCGCGCCGCGAAGGAGATGGAGGGCAAGGCGGCGTCGATCGAATTCGACGATGCCTTCACTTCGCACATCGGCCACACGATCTCGAACGGCGTGCGCGCGTTCGTGCACGGCATCACGAGCTCGCGCCTGGGCCAGATACCGCGCGACGGCGCGCCGGAGACGCGGCACTACTACCGCTTCGCCTCGCGCATGGCGGCGGCGTTCGCCTTCCTGGCCGACGTCTCGATGCTGGCGATGGGCGGCGCGCTGAAGCGCAAGGAAAAGATTTCCGGACGCCTCGGCGACGTGCTGTCGATGCTCTACCTCGTCTCGGCGACGCTCAAGCACTACGAGGACCAGGGCCGGCAGAAAGAGGACATCCCGCTCATCCGCTGGGTGGTGCGCGACCTGCTTTATACCGCGCAGGAAGCGATCGACCAGATCCTCTCCAATTTCCCGATCAAGTCGGTGGCCACGCTGCTGCGCTGGACGATCTTCCCGCTCGGCATGTCGTTCCGGCCGCCGCTCGACTCGCGCAACCACGAGTGCGCGAGGATCGTGCTCGAGCCCGGCGCGACGCGCGACCGCCTCACCGCGGGCACGTTCACGCCGCGCGGCGACGATCCGGCGGCGGGGCTGGAGGCGGCCTTCCTCGCCACGATCGCCTGCGAGCCGGTCGACGAGAAGCTGCGCAAGGCGGTGAAGAAGGGCAAG
>DASYPC010000176.1:0-13934 GCA_036007105.1 Burkholderiales bacterium
GCCACGCGACCTACCAGGCGATGCAGGGGTTGTGGCTCGCGCCCTGGCTCTATGACGTCGCGGGCGAGGCGCGCAATGCCGTCGCGAACTATCTGTTCGCGACCGCGCTCGCGTATACCGTCGGCTCAGCCTTCTTCGGCATGACGAGCGACCGCCTTGCGTTGCACGGGATCTCGCGCATGACGGTCTACAAGCTCGGGCTTTCGCTGTCGTTCGCGATGTTCGTCCTGCTCGCGTCAGGCGTCACGCAGGGATTGGCGTTGATCCTGGCGGTATACGGGTTCACCGCGATCTCGGCTGCGCTCGCGTATGCACTGCTGACGCCGCTTTTTCCACCCGAGATGACGGGCCGCCTCAACACCGCCTCCAACGTGTTGATGTTCACGTTTTCGTTCCTCTTCCAGTGGGGCATTGGCGCCGTGCTGCGAGCTTTTCCGGTGATCGACGGGCGCTTCGCCGCCGAGGGCTACACGATCGCGTTTGCTGCGCTCGCGCTTGCGCAGGCCGCCGTGCTCGTCTGGCTGCTGCCGATGCGCGATCCGTTTCGCGTGGCCCCTTGACGCGCCTGCGCCCGCGCATCACGCTCGGACCTTGGCCCGTCCGGGCCGGATCGGAAAACCAGGGGGATGCCAATGCAATACGAGAATCGCAGGCGCCGCTTCATCACCGCGATCGGTGCAATCGCTGCGGCCGCGGCCGGCCTTCCGGCGCGCTCCGCGATGGGGCCGAACGACAAGTTCGACCTCGTCATCAAGGGTGGAACGGTGTTCGATCCGAGCCAGCGGCTGAATGCGAAGCGCGATGTCGGCATGCGCTTCGGAATCGTCGAGGCGCTCGAGGCCGACATTCCCGCGGCGCGCGCGCAGCGCGTGCTCGACGCCACGGGCCGCACGGTGCTGCCGGGGCTCATCGACCTCCACTCGCACGTGTTTCCGTACGGGTCCGCGATCGGCATCCCGGCGGATGAATTGGTTCCTTACCAGGGGACTGCCACCGCGGTATCTGCAGGTGATGCGGGCGCGAATAATTTTGGCGTATTCCGCCGCCATATCGCGGCGCAGACGCGCACGCGGTTGTACGCATTCGTGCATATCGCGAACATCGGGTTAGCCGGCTTTCCAGTCGCGGAGCTCTTCAATATCGACTATGCGGACGTCGAGACTGCGGCAAGGGCGGTGGCAGACAACGCCGATATCGTCATCGGCATCAAGGTGCGGATGTCGGAGAACGTCATCGCGCGCCACGGGCTGGAGCCGCTGCGGCGCGCCATCCGCGCGTGCGAGCTCTCGGGCACCGGCGCGAAGGTGATGTGCCATATCGGAGGGGTCGAGACGGTGGAGCTGATGTCTCAGATCCTCGACACGCTGCGCCCCGGGGATGTGCTCACGCATTGCTATTCCGGTGCGCCGAACGTCTCGGGCAAATTCACCAACATCGTGCAGGAAGGAAAGCTCCTCCCGGCGGCGTTGAACGCGAAGAAGCGCGGCGTGGTGTTCGATATCGGGCACGGCGGTGGCAGCTTCGATTACACGGTGGCCGAGGCGGCGATCGCGCAGGGTGCGCCGCCCGACACGATCTCCTCCGACATCCACGTGTTCTCGGGCAACACACCCGGGATGCCGTACCTGACCTGGGTCATGAGCAAGTTCCTCAACATGGGGTTCACGCTCGAGCAGGTGGTGACGATGGCGACCGCGAATCCTGCCAAGGTGATCAACCGCCTGCCGAAGCTCGGGACGTTGCAGGTCGGCGCGCCTGCCGACGCGACCGTGGTCGAGGTCGTGCAGGGGCCGGTCGAATTCGTCGACACGCGCAACAACAAGCGCCAGGGCAACGTGCACATCCGGCCGACGAATACGGTGCTGGCCGGCACTGCGTTCGGGCGGCCTTATCAGGCGCCGTTCTCGGTGCGCTGAGGGCCAGCGGCGGCGCATGACAAGCGCATCCCGAACGTATCTTGCTGTCGCGATCGCCGCCGGCGCGGTATTCGCGATCGGGCTCGGGATGCGTCAGTCGCTGCCGCTCTTCATCTCATCGATCAACTCGCACACCGCGGTCGGCTACGCGACGATCAGCCTAGCGTTCGGCATCGCGCAATTGATGTGGGGCGTTGCGCAGCCGATCGCCGGGGCGATCGCCGATCGGCATGGCTCCCGTCCAGTGATGATCGCGGGCGCGCTTCTGCTTTGCCTTGCCACCGCACTAACGCCGTTCGCAAGTTCCGCGACGGCGCTCATCGTGCTGATAGGCTTCATCGGCTCTTTGGGTGCCGGTGCGTTCGGCCCCGCGCTGCTGATGTCGGCGGCGAATCGCTGGATCCCGGCAGCAAAGCGCGCGTTCGCAAGCGGTGTCGTCAACGCGGGCGGTTCGTTCGGCCAATTCACGCTGGTTCCGTTTGCGCAGCTGCTGATCGGGCTCGCCGGCTGGCAGCCCGCGATGATGCTACTCGGCGCAACTGGGCTGATCTCGATTCCGCTGATTCTCTGGCTTACAAGTGGGGGGCCCGCAGTGCCGGCGCACGCGGTCACGGGCGCAGCTTCGCTGCGCGAGGCGATCGGAGAAGCCGCGGTCGATCGCAGCTACCTGCTGCTGAATCTCGGCTTCTTCACCTGCGGTTTTCACGTCGCTTTCATCGCGACGCACCTGCCGGGGATCGTCGCGACGTGCGAGCTTCCACCATCCGTGGGCGCCTGGTCGCTCGCGATCATCGGCCTGTTCAACATCGCCGGCAGCCTCTGGGTCGGCAGAGCGATCCAGGAATGGCGCATGAAGCTCGCGCTCGCAGGCATCTACGCCGCGCGCGCCGCGATCATCGTGATCTTCTATTACTCGCCGAAGACCGAGCTTGCGTTCTTCCTCTTTTCGGCGGGCATCGGCTTCACCTATCTCTCGACCGTGCCGCCGACGATGGGTCTCGTCGCCAAGCTGCACGGCGCGAAATACATGGCGACGCTGTTCGGCATCGTGATGCTCTCGCACCAGGTCGGCGGCTTCCTCGGTGCCTGGCTCGGCGGCAAGGCGTTCGAAGCCACCGGCAGCTACGACTGGATGTGGTGGGCCGACATCGCACTCTGCCTGATGGCGGCCGTGGTGCACCTGCCGATCCGCGAGGCGCGCAAGCTCGCGCCGGCCGCGGCCTGACGCCGCTCAGCGCATCGATTCCACGAGTCAATCTCCGCGCGGCGGATACTCGGCGTGCTGCGGCAAGCGGTCGGTGATCTCGTACCAGGGCGCCTTCGACCCGACGAAGATGTGGCGGTCCGGCCGCACGCCCGGGTCGTCATCGAGGACGCCGAGCGGGACATCCACGACTTCGGGCTTCGACTCGTCGAAGCCATGCAGCGACGAGCCGCAGCGCGCGCAGAACGTGCGCACGATCCCGGCCGACGAGCGGTAGCGCGCAATCCGGTTCGCTCCGGATACGACGCGAAAGTCAGCGGCGTTGGCCGCCGCATAGGTTCCGAACGCCGCGCCGTGCGCCTTGCGGCACATCGAGCAATGGCAATGCGATGCGTCCGAGAGCGCGCCGCTGATCTCGAAGCGCACTTCCCCGCACAGGCAGCTCCCGCGGATCATCCTGGGAGTTCCTGATGCCGCGGCAGGCCGTCCGAGATCTCGAACCACGGCGCTTTGTACGCAACGAAGACGTGCCGCCTGGGTTTGACGCCGGGATCGTCGTCGAGCGCGCCGAGCGGCAGGCCGTACCAGTTCGGATCGAAATCGAAGCGGCTCAGGAGTTTCGTTCCGCACACCCTGCAGAAACCGCGATGCGTTCCTGCCGAAGTCTCGTACCACGTCACGAGTTCTTCACCCTCTCGCCAGCGGAAGTCGGACGTCCTGACACCCGCCCGGCTGCGGAACGCCGCGCCGTGCGCCTTGCGACACATCGAGCAGTGGCAGCTCAACGCGCCCGTCAGTGCACCCGTAATCTCGTAGCGCACGCCACCGCAGAGGCAACTGCCGGCAAGCACTTATTTCAGCTCCACCTCGACGAACACGAATTCGTGCGGATTCGGGTTGACCACGTTGTGCTCGACGCCCTCGGGCCGTGCATACGACTGGCCGAACGCGAGCTCGGTCACGATCTCGCCGTTCGCCGTCTCCTGCATCAGCTTTCCGGCGGTCAGCACCACCACTATGTAGTCGTGCGCGTGCCGGTGCCAGCCGGTCTCCGCCCCGGCCGCGAAGCGCCACTCGGTGACGATCGCGCGCGGAGTTTCCTGAAGGAGTCTCGAAGTGGCTTTCTGTCGCATGCGCGTCGCCATGATACGCGGTGTAAAGTATCCGCCAAGGAGGATTCCGGATGTTCGAAACGACCACCGCCGGCAGCCTGCCGAAGCCGGCCTGGCTCGCGGAAACGGGGAAGCTCTGGCCCGCATGGCGCGCCGAGGGCGAGGCGCTCGCGCGCGCGAAGCGCGACGCGACGCTGCTCTGGCTCAAGGAGCAGGAGGACGCCGGGATCGATATCGTCTCGGACGGCGAGCAGTCCCGCCAGCACTTCGTGCACGGCTTCCTCGAGTTCGTCGAGGGGATCGACTTCGAGCACAAGGTGAAGAGGGGGATCCGCAACAACCGCTACGAGGCGATGGTCCCGCTGGTGGTCGGACCGTTGCGCCTCAAGGGACGGGTGCACCAGACCGAAGCGCGGCTGGCGCGCGCGCACACGAAGCGCAAGCTGAAGATCACGATGCCGGGACCGATGACGATCGTGGACACGATCGCCGATCGGCACTACGGCGACAACGTGAAGCTTGCGATGGCATTCGCTGCGCTCCTCAACCAGGAGGCGCGCGCGCTGGAGAAGGACGGCGTCGACGTGATCCAGTTCGACGAGCCCGCGTTCAACGTCTACATGGAGGACGTGAAGAAATGGGGAATTGCCGCGCTGCATCGGGCGATTCAGGGTTTGCGCTGCAAGACCTGCGTGCACATCTGCTACGGCTACGGCATCCAGGCGAACCTGGACTGGAAGGAAACCCTCGGCCCGCAGTGGCGGCAGTACGAAGAGATCTTTCCTGCACTGGCGAAAAGCAAAGTGAAGCAGGTATCGCTCGAATGCATCCACTCCAAGGTGCCGGTCGAGCTGCTCGCGCTGCTCAAGGGCAAGGAAGTGCTGGTGGGGGTCATCGACGTCGCATCCGACAAGGTGGAGACACCGGGGGAAGTCGCCGACACGATCGGCGAGGCGCTGCAGTTCGTGCCGAAATCGAAGCTCTTTCCCTGTACCAATTGCGGCATGGCGCCGATGGACCGCGAGATCGCGCTCGCCAAGCTGAAGGCGCTCGCCGCAGGCGCAGCGCTGGCGCGCAAGCGCTACGGCCAGAGAGGACGAGCGTAGTATCCTATATCACAGGGAGGAGACCACCATGCTGACCCGCATCGCGCTCGGTTCGATCATTGCGCTCGGCCTCGTTTCATCCGGCCATGCGCAGGACCTGCCCAAGACGCAGTTCAAGGTGATCGGTCTGAACAGCCCGACGGTGGTGTCGTTCCTCGACGAAGTGCCGTTCTGGCGCGACACCATTCCCAAGGCGTCGAAAGGCGCGATCACCGCGGAGATCACGCCGCTCGACCAGATGGGCATCGACGATAAGACGATGCTGCGACTGCTGCGGCTCGGGGTCATGGATTTCGCGGCTATGGACATCTCGAAGATGGCGGGCGACGACCCGCGCTTCGAAGGCTGCGACCTCGCCGGCATCACGCTCGATGCCGACAAGGCGCGCGCCGGGTGCGAGGCCTACCGCGCCGTGATCGACCGCCAGATGCAGAAGAACTGGAACGCGAAACTGCTCGCGTTCGGCGGCAATCCGCCGCAGGTGTTCTGGTGCCGCGGCGTGGTCGACGGCTTGAACGGTCTCAAGGGCAAGAAGATCCGGGTCTTCAACAACACCATGCGCGATTTCCTCTCCGGCATCGGTGCCACCGCGGTCAGCATGGCGTTCGCCGAAGTGGTGCCGGCGCTGAACAACGGCGTTGTCGACTGCGGCGTCACCGGCAGTCTGTCGGGCAACACGGCAGGCTGGCCGGAAGTGACGAAGTCGCTCTACCCCATGTCGCTTGGCTGGAGCATCAACGTGCTGGCGACGAATCTCGACCGCTGGAACCGGCTGGACAAGCGTGTCCAGAGCTTCATGCTGGAGCAGGTGAAGGCGTACGAAAACAAGATGTGGGTGACGCTGAAGAAGGCAACCGCCGAAGCCGACAGCTGCAACACCGGGAAGCAGCCCTGCACGATGGGCAAGCTCGCCAACATCACGATCGTGCCGGTCAAGCCGGCCGAGGCGGAAATGCACAAGAAGCTCGTCGAAGGCGCGGTGCTCGCCGGCTGGGCGAAGCGCTGCGGCGCCGAGTGCACCGCGGAGTGGAACAACACCGTCGGCAAGGCCCTCGGCCTCAAGGCGCCGGTCAACTAAGCCGCGCAGCCAGCATGGACGCGGTGATGAGTCTCGCGCGCCGCGTCACCCGCTTCGGCCTGTGGTTCGGCGGCGCGCTGGTTCTGCTCGCCGCGCTGCTGATTGGCGTCGACGTGACGCTGCGCAGGTTTTTCAACACGTCGATCGGCGGTGCCGATGAGCTGGCGGGCTACGCTCTCGCGCTCGGCACCGCCTGGTCGCTCGGCGCGACGCTGCTGGATCGCGCGCACATTCGCATCGACTCGCTGTACGTGCTGTTTCCGCGCTGGCTGCGGCTCGCGCTCGATTTCGCAGGACTCGCGCTCTTCATCGCCTTTTTTGGCCTCGTCTTGTGGCATGGCTGGAGCGTCGCGCAGCTATCCTGGGTGTCCGGGTCGCGCAGCCAGTCGGCGCTCGCCACGCCGACGGTGATCCCGCAGTCGCTGTGGCTGCTGGGCCTCGCACTCTTTGTCGTCGTCGGCCTGGCGCTTCTTGCGCACGCATTGGTCCTCGTTGCGCGGGGGAACGCGACGGCTGCGGCACACCTCATCAGTACTCGTTCGGCAGCGGAGGAGGTCGAGGAGGAAATCCGCGACCTGAAGCAGCGCTGATGCTCTGGACGGCGCTCGCGTTGCTGCTCGTGCTTCTCGCGCTCGCGGTCCCGGTCGCGGCGGGGCTGGGTTTCCTCGGCATCGCGCTCTCGGAGATTTATTCGAGGCTGCCGCTGACGCTGGCGCTCGGCGAGATGGCGTGGGCAACGTCGAACAACTTCCTGCTGGTCGCGATCCCGTTCTTCGTTCTGCTCGGCGAGATCCTGCTCCGCTCGGGCATGGCCGAGCGCATGTACAACGCACTCGTGCTGTGGATACCCTGGCTGCCGGGCGGCCTGATGCACTCCAACATCGCCGCGTGCGCGATGTTCGCCGCTACCTCGGGTTCGAGCGTCGCCACCGCGGCGACGATCGGTACGGTGGCGATGGGCGAGATCAAGAAGCACGGCTACTCCGAGCGCCTGTTCCTCGGCACCATCGCCGCGGGCGGCACGCTCGGCATCCTGATCCCGCCGTCAATCAACATGATCGTCTACGGCGCGCTGACCGACTCCTCGATCCCGAAGCTCTATCTCGCCGGCATCCTCCCAGGCCTGGTGCTCGCGAGTCTCTTCAGCCTGACCGTTCTGGTCATCTGCCTGATCTGGCCCGCGCTTGGCGGCAGGCGCACCCATACCGATTGGCAGGCGCGCATCCGCGCGCTGCCCGACCTGATTCCTCCGCTCGTGATTTTCCTCGCGGTGATCGGCTCGATCTATGCGGGCCTCGCGACCGCGACCGAATCCGCCGCGCTTGGCGTGATCGCCGCGCTCGGCGTCGCGGCGTGGCACCGGCGACTCACCGTGCGCATGCTGCTGCACGCATTCGAAGGCACGATGCGCACCACCGCAATGATCATGGCGATCCTGATCGCAGCGTATTTCCTCAACTTCGTCATCAGCTCGATCGGTCTCACCGCGCAGGTAAACCGCCTGGTCACCGGGCTCGGCCTCAGCCAGACCGAGCTGCTGTTCGGCGTGATCGGGTTCTACCTGATCCTCGGCTGTTTCATGGAAACACTCTCGATGATGGTCGCGACGGTGCCGATCATCGCGCCGATCATGGTCAAAGCGGGCTACGACCCGATCTGGTTCGGCATCCTGATCGTGATCCTGATGGAGACGGCGATGATCACGCCACCCGTTGGCATCAACCTCTACGTCGTGCAGGGCCTGCGCAGCCGCGGCAGGATCGACGACGTGATCATCGGCTCGGCGCCTTTCGTCGTTGCCATGCTGGTGATGATCGCGATCCTCTCGTACTGGCCCGATCTCGCACTATGGCTGCCGCGCGTCGCGGCGGAGTAGCGCTTCCTACCCGAGCTCGATCAGGACATTCCCGCCGGCATCGAGCTCGGCTCGAGCGCCGGGCGGGACCACGCAGGTCGCGTCGTACTCCTCGATGATCAGCGGGCCGCTGCGAGCCTTTAAAAGGTCGGAGCGGCGCAGGATCGGCGTTTCGAGCCAGCCGAGTTCCGCACCGAAATAGGCGCGCCGCGGCGGCGGCGGCGCAGGCTCGGCGCGGCTCGGTCGCACGTGTTCCGGGACGTTCGGCCCCTCGTGCAATCCCTGGCCAACGACCTGGATCGAAACCAGCTCGACCGGCTCGTCGGCGCCAGCGCGATGCCCATAGGTCTTTTCGTGTTCGCGGCCGAAGGCCTCCTCGAGAACCGCGAAATCGACAGGACCGTCCGGCAGCGGCACGCTGAGCTCATAGGTCTGCCCGTGATAATGCAGCGCCGCGGAGCGCCGAATTCTCGCTTTGTCCGAAGTAAATCCTTCAGCCGCGAGCTGATCGAGCGCCTGTTTCGCAAGCGCATCCCAGGCATGAACGATTTCTTTCGGATCCGCCCCACGCAGCAGGCGCCGCAAGCTGCGCGAATAGTGATGCTCGACATCGGCGTAGAGAAGACCGAACGAGGAGAACAGGCCTGCGGAAGGCGGCACGACGATCCGCTGGATGCCGAGCGCCGCGGCCATCCCGCACGCAAACACCGGGCCGTTGCCGCCGAACGCGAACAGCGCGAACTCGCGCGGATCGCGGCCGCGCTCGGTGGAGATGGCCTTGATCGCGCGGATCATGTTCGATGCCGCGATCAGATGAGCTCCATACGCCGCCCGATCGATCGCCATGCCGAGCGGCGCCGCGATCTTCTCGGCGAACAGCCGCCGCGCCTTCTCGGCGTTCAGCTTCACCGCGCCGCCGACGAGATGCGCCGGATTGAGGTAGCCGAGCAGCAGGTTGGCGTCAGTTACGGTCGGGGTCTCGCCGCCCTTGTCGTAGCACACCGGGCCGGGCGAGGCGCCGGCGCTCTCCGGCCCGACCTGGAGCGCGCCGGCCGGGTCGATCCACACCAGCGACCCGCCGCCCGCTCCAACCTCGGCGAGATCGATCGCCGGCACCTTCAGCGTGTAGCCTGCGCCGGTCAGCAGCCGCGAGCCGATCATGATCCCTGCGCCGACCGAGTACTCGGCAGCGCGCGCCACCTCGCCGTCCTCGACCATTGACGCCTTGGCCGTGGTGCCGCCCATGTCGAAGGTGATGATCTTCGGCAGGCGCTTGGCGCGCGCCAGCGCCTGCGCGCCGACCACGCCGCCGGCCGGCCCCGACTCGATGATATGCATCGGCAGCTCGGCCGCCGCCGCGTCGGTCGTCAGGCCGCCGTTCGACTGCATGAGCAGCACGCGGGCGTGTACGCCCGCCCGATCGAGACCCTTGCGCAGCGCCTTGAGGTAGCTCGAGACGATTGGCGTCACGTACGCGTTGACCACCGTGGTCGAGGTGCGCTCGTATTCCTTGATCTCCGGCAGCACTTCGCACGAGACCGAGCATGTCAGCGACGGCGCTTTTCTCCGGACGATTTCCTTGATCGCCAGCTCGTGCACCGGATTGGCGAACGAGTGCAGCAGGCAGACCGCGATCGCTTCGACTTTCTCGGCCAGCAGCGCGTCGACCGCGCGCTCGGCATCGCGCGGGTCGAGCGCGCGCTGCACCGCGCCCTGCGCATCGATGCGCTCGTCGACCACCTTGCGCAGGTAACGCTCGACGAGCGGCGGGGGCTTGGTCCATCCCATGTCGTACATGCGCGGCATGCGCAGCGTGCGGATCTCGAGCACGTCGCGAAACCCCTGGGTCGTGATCAGCCCGGTACGCGCTCCCTTGTGCTCGAGGATGGCGTTCGACGCCACGGTGGTGCCGTGGCGGATCTCCTCGATCGCATCGCCCGCGAGGCCGGTTTCGCTGAACACCTCGACCAGGCCTTCGACGATCGCCTGCGCATAGTCCTCGACGCTCGAGGAGATCTTCTTGGTGTGGATCGTGCCGTCGGAGCCGAGCAGCACGATATCGGTGAAGGTGCCGCCGACGTCGACACCGACGCGGTAACGGGTCACTTGAAAGTCAGTCAGGCAGCCTTGCGGCTCTCGGGCAGCGGATCCTCGCGCTGCACCGCCGGCACTTCGCGCCACCCGCGCGCGGCACGGATCTCGGCGCGACGCCTCGCGGTGGCCGCGGCATCGACCTTTGCATCGGCGATCACAACGCCGTAGTCGACTGCCGCCTTGGCGGACGAGAGCAACTCGTTGCGCACATCGCGCAGCACCGCGGCGGGATCGCGCTCGAGCGGATCGCCCCAGCCGCCGGCGCCGGCGAGCACGTGCCGGAATACATCGCCGCGCCGGATGGTCATGGTGAACTTTGATGGCAGCGTGCGGTTCTCGCCTTCCGGATTCAGGTAGTTTTCCGAAGGCATGCCGGGGTTGCCGCCGTAGAGGCCGAACGGCCGGTGCGTGCGCCGGTCCGAGCGCACCTGGAGGATGGCTTCCTCCTCGAGAAAGCGGTAGTCGCGGCGGAACGGCACGCCTCCACGATATTTCCCCGCGCCCGCCTTGTCCGGCACGAACTCGTAGGCGAGAAACTGGATCGGCTGCTCGGTCTCGGTGATCTCGACCGAGTGCGAAGCCATATTCGCGAACATATGCGAGTTGCCGTCGAGCCCGTCGGCCCACGGACGCGCGCCCCACGCGCCGCAGGTGAAGTCGACGTAGATGAAAGGCTTGCGCGCGGCGTCGTAGCCGCCGATCGAGACTCCGGTGTTGCCACCGTCACCCGCCGCCTTGACACGATCCGGAAGCATCATCGCCAGCGCGCCGAACATGCAGTCGGTCATCCTGAATCCGGTGAGCCCGCGCGCGGCGCAGGCGGCCGGAAGCACGCCGTTGCCGACGGTACCCGGCGGGCAGATCACCTCGATTGCGCGGAACACGCCTTCATTGCTGGGAATGCCCTGCGGCAGCACCGAGCGCACACCGGTGTAGGACGCCGCCTTGGTGAACGAAAGCGTGTTGTTGATCGCGCCTTTTACCTGCGGTGAGGTCCCGGTCCAGTCGACCACCATGTGGCCGCCCTTCTTGCGGATCGTGACGAACAACCGGATCGGCTTGCCGTAATCGACGCCGTCGTCATCGATCCAGTCCTCGAAGCTCCACTCGCCGTCGGGCAGCTCTTCGAGCGCCGCGCGCGTCAGGCGCTCGGCGTAATCGATCGTCTCGCGCATGTAGACCTTCGTCTGCTCGGCGCCATACTTCGTGACCAGCTCCGCGAACTGCTTCTCGGCGATATGGCAGGCGGCGAGCTGCGCGCGCAGGTCGCCGAATACTTTCACCGGCAGGCGCACGTTCCTTTCGATGATCGTCATCAACGTCTGGTTGAGCACGCCCGCGTCGTACATCTTGAGCGGTGCGATGCGCAGGCCTTCGGCATAGATCTCGGTCGAGTCCGAGGCGTTCGACCCGGCGACGCGCCCGCCGACGTCCGTGTGATGGCAAACCGTGCAGGCAAAAGCGACGCGCTCGCCTTGGTGAAACAGCGGCTTGAACACGAAGATGTCCGGCAAATGCATGCCGCCGTCGAACGGGTCGTTCATGATGAAGACATCGCCCTCGCGGATGTCGTCGCGGTAGTGGCGCATGATCGACGCCATCGCGGTCGGCACCGAGCCGAGATGTCCCGGCAGCGTCAACCCCTGCGCGACCAGCTTGCCTTCGGCGTCAGCGAAGCCGGTCGAGAAGTCCATGTTGTCCTTGAGCACGCCCGAGTAGGTCGTGCGCAACACGGTGAGCGCCATCTCGTCGGCGATCGAGAAGATGGCGTTCTTGAAAAGCTCGAGGGAGATTGCGTCCATGCCTTATTATATTTGCCGCTCCCATGAAACAGGACATTTACGCTGCGCTCGGCGTGAAGCGCCGCATCAACGCAGCCGGCACGCTTACGCGGCTCGGCGGCGCGCTGATGGACGAGGAGGTCGTTGCCGCGATGACGGCCGCCGCGCGCGCTTCGGTCGATATCGCTGAGCTGCAGCAGGCCGCGAGCGGCACGATTTCCCGTCTTACTGGCGCGCAGGCTGGCATCGTGACGAGCGGCGCCGCCGCGGCGCTGACGCTCGCTGCGGCCGCCGCCATGACGCGCTGGGACATCGCGAAGATGGCCGCGCTGCCGCAGACGGAAGGCTTCGCCAACGAGATCCTGCTGCCGCGCACGCATCACACCGGCTACGCGCATGCGCTTCGCGCCGCGGGTGCGCGCATCGTGGACATCGGCCACAACGATCGCGGCACCGGCGCCGGAGTGCGCGGCCTCGAACGCTGGGAGATCGAGGCGGCGATCACGCAAAGTACCGCAGCCTTTGCCTTTTCGGCGAATCCTTCGAACCTGACCGACCTTGCTGTTGTTGTAGAGGCGTGCAAATCGAAAAACATCCCGGTCATCGTCGACGCGGCCGCGCAACTGCCTCCCAAAGCGAATCTGCGGCGCTTTTTCGAGCTGGGCGCCGACCTGGCCGCGTTCTCCGGCGGCAAGGCGATCGGCGGCCCGCAGGCTTCCGGCATCCTTGCCGGGCGCCGCGATCTCGTCGGCGCGGCGCTGGTGCAGCAACTCGACATGGATGTTTCGCCCGAGACCTGGTCGCCGCCCGCGCTGATCGATCGCGCCGCGCTGAATGGTGTGCCGCACCACGGCCTGGGTCGCGGGTTCAAGGCGGGCAAGGAAGAGATCGTCGGTTTGCTCGTCGCGCTCGAGCGCTTCGCCGGCGCCGATGACGCAGCCTCGAACGCGGCGCTCGAAGTGCGGCTCGAGCGCATCGCGCAGGCGCTTGGCGATCTGCGCGGTGTCGCCAAGCGAATCGTGCCAGCGCGCGAGACCGGGCGCGTGCCGCAGCTCCACCTTTCGCTCGGAAACCGCGACGCGCTCGAGCTGAGCCGGCGGCTTCAGGCCGCCCCGACTCCGGTGCATCTTTCAGAGCGCTTCGCTGCGCAAGGGATTCTGATCGTCGATCCGCAGGCCTTGCGTCCCGAGGACGACGCGGCGCTTGCCGAGGCAGTACGGAGCGCCATCGTCGGCTGAGCAGAAAATGACCTCCAATCCGCGCATTCCCTATGAAATGTCAAGCGCGCGCGCGAGGCTGCGCCCGCCGGGCGGCAAGCCGCTGATCGTGCATGTCGTGGTGAACATCGAATACTGGCAGTTCGACCAGCCGATGCCGCGCACGATCGTCGTACCGCCGCATGGCCGATCGCACATCCCCGACATCCCGAACTTCAGCTGGTCGGAATACGGCAACCGCTGCGGCATGCCGCGCCTGCTGCAGGCGCTCGGCGAGCGGAAGCTCCCGGCGAGCGCGAGCATCAACGCGAGCGTGCTGGAGATTTACCCCGAGCTCGCGCGCGCCGTTCGCGACGCGGGATGGGAATTCGTCGGCCACGGCATCCACCAGCGCTCCCTCGGGACCGAGAGCGACGAGCGCGGCTTGATCCAGGGCGCGCTCGCTGCGCTCGCGACCTACACCGGCAAGCGACCGCGCGGCTGGATGAGCCCGGGCTGGTCGGAGACGTTCGATACGCCTGACCTGCTACGGGAGGCGGGCGTCGAGTACGTCTACCAATGGGTGATCGAC
>DASYPC010000177.1:0-2197 GCA_036007105.1 Burkholderiales bacterium
AGCTGACACGCATCGCGATCGGATACTCGACTCCGGTGCGCGGCGAGCGCCACGTGCGCAGCGGCTCGAACGCTACGCCGGGAGGCGCGTAGAGCGTTCGGCCGCTCTTGTCGCGCATGCGAAACGCCATCATCGACTCACCCCCGGCGAGGTTGAGCCCCACCCAGTCCCACCCCGAAGCTTCCGCGCTCAGGTAGCGGCTCGACCACTCGTGATCGAGCCACGCGCTACCGGTCACCGCTTCGCGCACGCCACCGCGCTCCACGGTTCCGCGCACTTCGAGATGCGGCCGGCTGTAGTAGTAGCTCGCCTCGTCCGGTCCTTCGCCCTTGCGCGAAAAGCCGTGCTCGCCCTGCGCAAGCGGCGGTTGCCGCGCCTGGAATTCAAGGTCGAGCGCGAAGCCGCGCGCCGCGATTCGCGAGCGGTAGGTATCGCGTTCAAGCTCGAGGCGCCAGTCATCCACCCACACCCGCGTCGCACCCTCCTCCGCGCCGGCAAGCCCAAGCGCTGCACGCGCAGCGCGTTCGTCATGACGCAGCGCGCCGTGCTGCGGGTCGGAAATCGCCGCGTGCGCCAGAATCACCTGGCGCGGGGTCAGCGCGCTCGGATTTTGCGTCTCGATGTCGGGCCGTGCGCGAAAGAACGTGACCTGGAATCCGAGCGGCTCGCCGCGCCGCCCGGAAAGCCATCCGGTGACGTACCACCATTCCTGGCGAAACTCGGGATGCGCGCCGTGGTCGCGTGGGAACTCGAGACGAACCCCGGGCCGCACCACCGGGTAGCTCACGGCTGCGGCCCCTGCTCCGCGCGCCGCAGCGAGCGCTGCTGCGCCCAGGAGAAACGCCCGCCTTCTCACCAGTCCTCCTTCACCGCCCGCACCGGCCCGATGCCGGTGGCTTCACGGCCGGAGACATACGCGGTGAGGGCTGCGAGAAAGATCAGCGCGAGCGACAAGCCGGCGAGCAATCCGTACGGCGGGTGCAGGTCCATGCTCCAGTTGAAGGATTGCCGGTTGACGACGTAGACGAGCACCAGGCTGATCAGCGCACCGAGGACGAGCCCGGCGGCCACGCCAAGCAGCGCAAGCAACCCTCCCTCGGCGGCGAGCATCTCGCCGATCTGCCCGCGCGTCACCCCGACATGGCGAAGCATCCCGAACTCGCGCCGCCGTGCGAGCACGATTGCACCGACGCTGGCCGAGAGTCCGAACAGCCCGACCAGCACTGCGACCGCCTCGAGCGCATAGGTCACCGCGAACGTGCGATCGAAAATCCGCAGCGACGCGGTCTTGATTTCGCCGGGACCGGAGATCTCGAGGAACGCGCCGCCCGGCAGGCGACGCAGGGCCTGAATCGCATCGGCAGGGCTCGCCCCGGGCGCAAGCCACAGCGCGGCGTCGTTGGCGCGGCGGTCCCCCGTTCGCTCTGCATAGATCGCGCGCTCGACGACGATCGCGCCGTGCTGCCGTGCGTAGTCGCGCCATACGCCGGCTACGACGAATGAATGCTTCGCCCCGGCAAGCGGCAGCTCGATTCGCTCGCCGACGTGAACTCCGTACCGGTCCGCCACTGCCTCCGAAACCCAGGCCGGCGGCGGATCGCCCGCCTTGCGCTGATAGGATTTTCCGACAAGCGGGAACAGCAGCGAGCTTCCGTCCCGCGTCGCGTCGCGCGCGATCAGCGAGACCGCGGGCCGCTGGGGATCGAGCACTACGCGGGCGCTGCGAACGAACTCCACCCGCTCGAGCTGCGGCAGGCGTTTCACCGCGTCCTGGAATTCAGGCCCGATCCAGGCGGTCTCGCCCGCATGCGTGGTGCGGAAGTAGAGGTCCGCGGGGAGCGCCACCGCGAGCCAGCGATCGACCGACTCGCGAAACGAGGCGACCATGATCGCCATCGCCACCATCAGCGAAAAGCTCGCGACGATCGCGGCGAGGCTCACCATCGCCTGGCCGGGAGCGCCACGCAACTGCGCGAGCGCAAGAGCGAACGGCGTGCGGCGCATCGCCGATGCCGGCAGGCGCTCGAACGCCAGCCGCGACATCCACGGCATGAGCAGGATTCCGCCGACCAGCAGACAGCCGATCGACGCGTAGCCTGCGAGCGGAATTCCCCCCACGGGTCCGAACTGCGCCAACGCGAGCGCCGCAGCGAGCAGCAACACCCCCGGCAGGACAGTGACCACCTGCCCGAGCATG
>DASYPC010000178.1:0-5405 GCA_036007105.1 Burkholderiales bacterium
GAGGACCTCACCGCCTTCGAGAACCTGCGCTTCTACGCCGGCCTCTACGGCGTGCCGGCCGAGAAGCGCCGCGCGCGGCTCGAGGAGGTGCTCGCGCGCACCGGCCTGGACGCGCGGCGCGACCAGATCGCCGGCACGCTCTCGGGCGGCTGGAAGCAGCGCCTCGCGCTCGCCGCCTGCATGCTTCACGACCCCAAGCTGCTGCTGCTCGACGAGCCGACCGCCGGCGTCGATCCGAAGGCGCGGCGCGAGTTCTGGGAGGAAATCCACGCGCTCGCCGCGCGCGGCATCTCGGTGCTCGTCTCGACGCACTATATGGACGAGGCGGAGCGCTGCCACCGGCTGGTCTACATCGCGTACGGCAAGCTGCTCGCGACCGGAACGCCCGATCAGATCCTGCGCGAACGGCCGCTCGCGGCGTGGACGGTCTCCGGGCCCGACCTCGCCGCGCTGTCGGCGCAGCTGCGCGCGCTCCCGGGCGTCGCGCAGGTGACTGCGTTCGGCAACACGCTGCACGTCACCGGCGACGACGCCGCTGCGCTCGAGGCGGCGATCGCGCCGTTGCGCAGCCAGCCCGGCCTCACCTGGCAGCGCGCCGAGGCGGGGCTCGAAGACGTCTTCATCGACCTGATGCGAGATGCGCAAGAGGCTCCATGACGCGCGAATCGTTTTCGCTGTCGCGCTGGATCGGGATCATCCTGAAGGAATTTATCCAGCTCAAGCGCGACCGCCTGACGTTCGGCATGATCATCGGCATCCCGGTGATCCAGCTGATGCTGTTCGGCTTTGCGATCAACACCGATCCCAAGCACCTGCCGACCGCGGTGCTGTCCGCCGATTCCAGCCCGTGGTCGAGAAGCCTGCTCGCGGCGATGCAGAACAGCGGCTACTTCCGCATCGAGCAGCAACTGCAGAACGAGGCGCAGCTCGAGCGCGCGCTCGCGCAGGGCGATGTGCAGTTCGCGATCACGATCCCGGAGAATTTCGGCCGCAAGCTGGTGCGCGGCGAGCGGCCGGTGCTGCTCGTCGAAGCCGATGCGACCGACCCGGGCGCGGTCGGCAGCGCGCTCGCGGTGCTCGAGCGCATCAGCCAGCAGGCGCTCGCGCGCGATTTGCAGGGCGCGCTCGCAGATCTCGCGCCCGGCGCACCGCCGATGGAGATCCGCGTGCACCGCCGCTACAACCCCGAGGCGGTGACTGCCTACAACATCGTGCCGGGCCTGCTCGGCGTGATCCTGACGATGACCATGGTGCTGATGACCGGGCTCGCGATGACCCGCGAGCGCGAGCGCGGCACTTTCGAGAACCTGCTCGCTACGCCCGCCCTGCCGATCGAAGTAATGACCGGCAAGATCGTTCCCTACATCGTGATCGGCCTGATCCAGGTGACGCTGGTGCTCATCGCCGCGTTCACGGTGTTCGAAGTCCCCATGCAGGGAAACATCGTGCTGCTCTACGGGGTCGTACTGCTCTTCATCGCCGCGAATCTGACGCTCGGCATCACGTTCTCATCCATCGCCAGCAACCAGCTGCAGGCGATGCAGATGACGTTCTTCTTTTTCCTGCCGTCGATCCTGCTCTCGGGATTCATGTTCCCGTTCCGCGGCATGCCCGAGTGGGCGCAGGCCATCGGCTCGGTCCTTCCGCTCAAGCACTTCCTGGTGCTCGTGCGCGGCGTGGTGCTCAAGGGCAACCCCGCGATCGAGCTGTGGCCCGCGATCTGGCCGATCGGGGTATTCATGCTCGTGGTGATCGCAATCGGCCTGCGCTTCTACAAGCGCACGCTGGACTGAGGGAATCAGGCAGGTCCCGAGATCCTGAACAGCCGATCGAGGATCAGTCCCGCGGCCGCACCCAGAATCTGCGCAAGGATGAAAGGTGCAACGTGGGCCGGATCGATGCCGGCGAACGTTGCGGTGAGACTCCGCGCGACCGTGACGGCCGGATTCGCGAACGCGGTCGAAGCAGTGAACCAGTAGGCCGCCGCGATGTATGCACCGATCGCGGCGGGTGCAGCCCAGCGGCGTTCTCCAGTGCAGGACAGGACCATGAAAACGAGGCCGAATGTCGCCACGCCTTCGCTGATCCACTGGCCGATGCTCCAGCGTGCCTTGAGTGATGCCTGCAGCAGCGGCAGATCGAACATCGCATGAGCGAGCATTACGCCCGCAATCGCACCGACGAACTGGGCGCCCGCATACCCCGCAACCTCTCTTTTCGGAAATTCACCGCGCACAGCCAGTAGTGCGGTCACGACCGGATTGAAGTGAGCACCGCTGCGGGATCCGAACGCGACAATGAGCGCGAACAGCCCGAACCCGGTCGCCAGCGAGTTCGCGAGCAGCGCGATCGCGTCGTTTCCGCCGGCCAGCTTCTCGCCCATGATTCCAGAACCGACGACAACCGCGAGCAGCAATGCGGTTCCAATGCCGTCCGCCAGGGCGCGGCGCAACGCCGTCACCTGCGATGCCCGATGTCGCGGACCTTCTTCTCGAGCGCCTGGCGCTCGAGCTTCTCGAACGGCACGCTCGCAAACAGCTTGATGCGCGTGGAGAGATCGGTGAAGGCCTTCAGGAACGCGCTGCGTTTCTCCTCGTCGCTGCCCTGAACTGCGGCGGGGTCTTCGACGCCCCAATGTGCGGTGATCGGCTGGCCGGGCCATAGCGGACAGGCTTCGCCGGCGGCGCTATCGCAGACCGTGAACACAAAATCCATCTGCGGAGCGTCCGCCGTGGCAAATTCGTCCCAGCTCTTCGAGCGCAGGCCGTCGGTGCCGAGCCCATGCTTGGCGAGCAATTCGAGCGCGAACGGGTTGACCTTGCCCGCGGGATGGCTGCCGGCGCTATACGAACGGAAGCGCCCGCCGCCGATCGAGTTCAGGTAGGCCTCGGCGAGAATCGACCTCGCCGAGTTGCCAGTGCAGAGGAACAGGACGTGCAGCGGACTCACGCCTACGCGCAGCAGGCCGCCTTCGCTTTTTCCGCCGGTTTCGAGCTCGCGCGCATGTCCTCGCCGAAGACCGGGGCGCTATCGAGCGTGTGGAACGACTCCCACGCGATTCCCTGCGGATCGAGCGTCCAGTACTTGTCGCCCTTCGCGTAGCAGCACGTCACGCCCTTCTGCGCGGTGATCGAGACGTCGGCCTGCGCAAGCCGTGCGCCCAGCTCTTCGAGCTCGCCGCCGTTCTCGACCTGGATCCCGAGGTGATCCACGCCCTTTTTCTGCGCGCACGTAGAGATGGCGAAGTTGACGCGCGGATCCTCCAGCATCCATTTCGCGTAATCGTCTTTCTTCACGCTCGGTTGCGAGGCGAACAGCGTGGAATAGAAGCGGATGCTCTGCTCGAGGTCATGCACGCTGACGTGCACGTGTAGCCTTTTCATGGACTTCTCCTTTGGCGTTTGCGGGTTGGCATGCGGTGGGCGCGCACGCGGACATCACGCAGCAGTTTTCCGTGAGGTAAGCGACGAGCTCGGTCATGTTCTGGAAATCAGCGCTATAAAGGATGAAGCGCCCGTCCTGGCGCCCTCGCGCCAGCCCTGCGCGCGTAAGGCCGGCGAGATGGAAAGAAAGCGTCGCCGGCGCGAGGTCGAGCTTTTCGCCGATCGCGCCGGCAGCAAGCCCCTCCGGCCCGGCCTTGACCAGTAGCCGGAAGATCGCCAGCCGCGTGCTTTGCGCAAGGGCGCTCAGTGCCTGGATCGCCCGCGTCGTTTCCATGTTTCCAGAATAATGGAAACGTTGGGCGCATGTCAAGCCGCTCTTTGCCGGCTGCTACCCCGCTGCTGCCTTGCGAACCGCTGCGGCGATGGAATTCGCGGCGGATTCAATTACTTCCCGTTGCTCCCCCTCCACCATCACCCGCAGCACCGGCTCGGTCCCCGAGGGCCGCAACAGCACGCGGCCGAGCCCGTTCATCGAGCGCTCGGCGAGCGCTTGCGCGTCTGCGATCGCCCGGTGTTTCTTCCAGTCGAACCCGCGCGGCACTTTCACGTTGACCAGCACCTGCGGAAACATCGTCAGATCGGAAGTCATCTCTGCAAGCGTGCGGCCGCTGGAGCGCAGCGCCGCCAGAACCTGCAGCGCGGAAATAATTCCGTCGCCGGTGGTGTGCTTGTCGAGACAGATGATGTGGCCCGAATTCTCGCCGCCGAAGAGCCACTTCTTCTCTTGCAGCATCTCGAGCACATAGCGATCGCCGACCCGCGCGCGCGCAAACGAGACGCCCATGCGCGCGAGCGCCCGCTCGAGCGCGAGGTTGGTCATCAGCGTGCCAGCGACGCCCGCGACCTTTTCCCTGCCCGCGCGCTGCTTGACGATCGCATAGAGCAGCTGGTCGCCGTCGTACACGACGCCGTTCGCGTCGACCACGACCAGGCGATCGCCGTCGCCGTCGAGCGCGATGCCGAGGTCCGCGCCTCGCGACTTCACTTCCCGTGCCAGCTTTTGCGGAGCGGTCGCACCGTGCAGCTCGTTGATGTTCAAGCCGTCCGGCGAAACGCCGATCGACGTCACTTCTGCGCCTAGCTCGTGGAACACGTGCGGCGCTACCTGGTAGGCCGCGCCGTGCGCGCAATCGACGACGAGCGCGAGCCCCTTGAGGTCGAGCTCGTTCGGGAAGGTCGACTTGCAGAATTCGACGTAGCGTCCCTGCGCGTCGTCGATGCGGCGCGCCCGCCCGAGCGCGGCCGCCTCGTTGCAGCCGATCGGCGATTCGAGTGCGCGCTCGATCTCGGCTTCGATCGAATCGGCGAGCTTGAAGCCGTCGCCGGAGAAAAACTTGATGCCGTTATCGGCGTACGGATTGTGCGAAGCGCTGATTACCACGCCCGCGCTCAGGCGCAGCGCGCGCGTCAGGTACGCGACCCCGGGCGTCGGCAGCGGCCCGCAGAGCAGCACGTCGACGCCCGCGGCGGAGAACCCCGCCTCGAGCGCGGCCTCGATCATATAGCCCGAGATCCGCGTGTCCTTGCCGATCAGCACCGCGGGATTCTCGGCATGCCCGGCGAGCACCTTGCCCGCCGCGTATCCGAGGCGCAGCACGAAGTCCGGCGTCATCGGGCTCTGCCCGACCGTCCCGCGAACTCCGTCCGTTCCGAAATAGGTCCTGGTCATTGCGCGCGCAGCGCCTGCCAGACGGCAAGCGCATCCCGGGTTTCTGCCACGTCGTGGACGCGCAGTATATGCGCTCCCCGTTGCGCCGCGAGCAGCGCGGCACTGAGGCTCGCGGCCAGCCGCTCCCCGACCGGCTTCCCGGTGATCACGCCGAGCGTCGACTTGCGCGAGAACCCTGCCACCACGGGAACGCCGAGTGAACGGAACTCCTCCAGCCGACGCAGGAGCTCCAGGTTGTGCGCCGGTGTCTTGCCGAAGCCGAAGCCGGGGTCGATTGCGATTCGCTCGCGCGC
>DASYPC010000179.1:0-15971 GCA_036007105.1 Burkholderiales bacterium
AGAACTACGCGAGCCCGGCCGTGCTCGCGGCGCAGGGCTCGGCGCTTACGAACAAGTATGCCGAGGGCTATCCGGGCGCGCGCTACTACGGCGGCTGCGCTTTCGTCGACGTGGTCGAGCATCTGGCGATCGAGCGGGCGAAGCAGCTGTTCGGCGCCGAATTCGCAAACGTTCAGCCGCACTCGGGATCGCAGGCGAACCAGGCGGTCTATCTGGCGTTTCTCAAGCCGGGCGACACGATCCTCGGCATGTCGCTCGCGCACGGCGGGCATCTCTCGCACGGTGCAGCGGTGAATGCGAGCGGCAAGCTGTATCGGGCGATCTCCTATGGTGTCGATGCGGATGAAGTGCTCGACTACGCCGAGGTCGAACGGCTGGCCCATGAGCACAACCCGCGGATCATCGTGGGGGGTGCATCGGCGTACTCGCTCAAGATCGACTGGGAAAGGCTGCGGCGCATCGCTGACGACGTGGATGCGATCCTCTTTGCCGACATCGCGCACTATGCCGGCCTGATTGCGGCAGGGTTGTATCCGAGCCCGGTCGGCATCGCGGATGCGATCACGACGACGACGCACAAGACGTTGCGCGGACCTCGCGGCGGCATGATCCTCGCCGGCGCGGAACATGCCCGCGCGCTCAACTCTGCGATCTTCCCGGGCCTCCAGGGTGGGCCGCTGATGCACGTGATCGCCGCGAAAGCCATCGCGCTCGCCGAAGCACTGCGGCCGGAATTTCGCGACTACCAGTCGCAGGTGATCAGGAATGCGCAGGCGATGGCGCAGACGCTAAAGATCCGCGGCCTGAGAATCGTGTCGGGGCGCACGGAGTGCCACATGTTTCTCGTCGATCTGCGCGCCAAGAACATCACCGGCCAGGCGGCCGAGGACGTGCTCGGCCGCACCGGGATCACGCTCAACAAGAACGTAATTCCGAACGATCCGCAGCGACCGGCGATCACCTCGGGGATCCGCATCGGCACGCCGGCGATGACCACGCGGGGATTTCGCGAGGCCGAGGCCGAGGAGCTCGGGCACCTCGTCGCCGACGTGCTGGAGCGGCCGACCGACGAATCGAATCTCGCGCGCGTCGGCGCCGCCGTCAAGGCGCTGTGCGCGCGCTTCCCCGTGTACGGAGAATAGCGCCGTGCGCTGCCCGTTCTGTCAATCGGAGCACACGCAGGTGGTGGACACGCGCTCCAACCCGGAAGCGAACACGATCCGCCGCAGGCGCAAGTGCCTCAAGTGCGGCAAGCGCTTCACTACCTACGAACGCGTCGATCTGAAGATGCCGCGCCTGGTGAAGAAGGACGGCAGCCGCACCGATTTCGACCGCGAGAAACTCACCGCCAGCATGCGTCTCGCGCTGCGCAAGCGCCCGGTGGCGACCGAAGCGGTGGATTCGGCGGTCGATCGCATCGAGGAGAAGCTGCGCGCGCTCGGCGAGCGCGAGGTGCCGACGAGCCGCGTCGGCGACATGGTGATGCGCGAGCTCGCGCGGCTCGACAAGATCGCGTACATCCGCTTCGCTTCGGTGTATCGCAGCTTCGAGACGCCGGACGATTTTCGCGAGGCCGTGCAGGAAGTCGCGAAGTCGACCCGGCGCCGGCGGTGACGGGTTTCTCCGCCTTCGACCACGCCATGATGCGGCGTGCGTTGGCGCTTGCCGAAAGGGGCCTCTACACCACCACGCCCAACCCGCGTGTGGGGTGCGTGCTCGCGCGCGACGGCGCGATCGTCGGGGAAGGGTGGCACGAGAAGCCCGGTGCGCCGCACGCCGAAGCGAACGCGCTGGCTTCGGCCGGGCCCGCGGCGCGAGGCGCCACCGCGTACGTTTCGCTCGAGCCGTGCACTCACCACGGCCGGACGCCGCCCTGCTCGGTGGCGCTTGCCGCGGCGGGCGTTGCGCGCGTCGTGAGCGCCGTGCGTGATCCGAACCCGCTCGCCCGGGACGGCAGCGGAGCGCTGGCGGCTGCCGGCGTCCAGGCCGAGGTCGGGCTTCTGGAAGAGGAGGCGCGGGAGTTGAACATCGGGTTCCTGTCCCGCATGACACGCGCGCGCCCCTGGGTGCGGATGAAGATCGCGGCCACTTTCGATGGACGGAGCGCGCTCGCCGACGGACGCAGCCGATGGATCACCGGCCCCGAGGCGCGCAAGGATGGCCATCGCTGGCGGGCGCGGGCCTGTGCGATTCTTACCGGGATCGGAACGGTCAAAGCCGACGATCCGCAACTCACCGTGCGAGAGGTCGAGACGCCGCGCCAGCCGCTGCGCGTCGTGGTGGACAGTCGCGTCGAGATTCCGGAGAACGCGCGCATCCTGCAAGGCGGGAACGTGCTGCTCTTTTCCGCGGTCGAACCGAAGCGTGCCGTAAAGGGTGCGGAGCCCATCGTGCTGCCGAACGCGGCCGGCAAGGTCGAGCTGCCCGCGATGCTGGCCGAGCTTGCGCGGCGCGGCGTGAACGAGCTGCACGTGGAAGCGGGCTTTCGCCTGAACGGCTCGCTCGTGCGCGAGGGCTGCGTAGATGAGTTTCTGCTCTACCTCAATCCGAGCTTTCTCGGCGATGCCGCCCAGGGAATGCTCGACCTGCCGCCGTTCGACTCACTCGACAGGCGCCCGCGGCTCGAGCTGCGCAGCGTGGAGCGGATCGGCGAGGATCTGAGAATCCTCGGCCGGCCCGTCTAGACATGTTTACCGGCCTCGTCGAAGCGATCGGCAAGATCGAGCGCGTTGAGCGGCGAGCGAAAGACTCCCGGATCAGCGTGCATGCGGGGCGCTTGCCGCTAGGACGTGTCCGAATCGGAGATTCGATCTGCGTACAGGGTGCTTGCCTCACCGTGGTTGCGAAACGCGGCAAGGTGCTTCAGTTCGACGTGTCGCAGGAGACGCTCGCGTGCACGACCGGGCTCGACAAACCCGGAGCGGTGAATCTCGAGCGCTCGCTGCGGCTCGGAGACCCGCTTGGCGGGCACATGGTCACGGGCCATGTGGACGCGATCGGCCAGGTCATCTCGTTTGACTCGATCGGCGAATCGATCCTGCTGCGGCTGAGCGTGCCACGCAAGCAGATGCGCTACGTGGCACGCAAGGGCTCGATCAGCGTGGATGGAGTGAGCCTCACGGTCAATCGCGTCAAGGCGGGCGCGATCGACATCAACCTGATTCCTCATACGCTGCAGGTCACCACGCTCGCGCGCCTTGCGGCCGGAGCGAAGGTGAATCTGGAAGTCGATCTCGTCGCGCGCTACGTCGAACGGATGCTTACGGCGATCAAGGAAATTGAGCGCTCTGCCTGAAGCAGGCTTCCTGTTGCGCTTCAATGCAAGTTGTCGATTCCAGAAGCAATCGGGCACTCACTGGGCGCGTTGAGTAGATCCGACGCACGCACGAAGACGTATTCCGGCGGAATTCCTTTCCCTCGAATCCACAGCGTGATGAACTGGGACCGGATTTTCAGCTTCTTACTCAATTCGTCAACACCGCCGAGCTTGTCCGCAGCTCGCTGCAAGGTTTGCCCGTATAACGCTCTCTTGTTGACCATGCGTTCCTAGTATTACGCAGAAAACGCCTCCCATTGGGCTCTGTCAAGTATTCCTGACAACGCTCTCGCGATTTATCAAGAATTCCTTACAAAGCTCGCCCGATCAAACGAACGGAACGATGGCTCACTGCCCTAGCGAAAGGGGCTGAAGCTCCCGTAGCCGGGATTACCGCCAATTCGACGAGCCGCGCGGGGTACGCAACGCGCGGGTAAGGCGGTTTCGCCCACGCCCATTCCTCCGGGCTCGCACCTCAAGAGCCGCGGCAGGAAGCGGGCAGGTACTTCAAGGCGATGTTGGTACCGGTTCCGCCGCAGTCCCATCCGTACAGCCTCGACCCCAGGTCTGCGGGCGTGGTTGCAGGGGTGGCCGCGGCTTTGAGCGGCACCATGGTCAATACCGAGCCGTCCACCGCGCTGCTGATCCCGATAACGGTGGCCGTGACTGCGCCATCCGCGTCGGTTTGGATCTTCTGCACGTACTTGGAGCTGACGCCGCCCTCGCAGCCCCAACTGTTGGCACCGGGCGAGGTCTTGGCCGTGTTGTAGGCCTCCGAGATCGACACCCGGCAAGCGCTGATCGCGAGAATCACTTCGGACATCTTCGCGCGTACGGAATAATCCTGATAAACCGGCAGCGCGACTGCTGCGAGAATCGCGATGATCGCGACTACGATCATCATTTCGACGAGTGTGAACCCCTGCTGCAAGCGAACCATCAGGGAACTCCGCGTCCGGGAGACAAGGCACAACCCAGCAACGCCAGGCAACACCCACGAATGAACCAGATCCAGAAAATCGAGATTGACCCGGCGTTGCCGATCAGCCAGCGGTGGAAAGATATCACGGACGCTGTGTCGCAGCATGTGGTCGTCATTGTCTGCGGGGAAACAGGCTCCGGCAAGACGACCCAGCTTCCCAAGATGCTGCTGCAGATGGGGCGCGGGGCGAAGGCGCGCATCGGTCACACGCAGCCGCGCCGGATCGCGGCGCGCTCGGTCGCGGCGCGCATCGCGGAGGAGCTCAAGACAGAACTCGGCGAGCAGGTCGGCTACAAGGTGCGCTTCCTGGACAAGGTGGGCCCGCGCTGCATGCTCAAGGTGATGACCGACGGAATCCTGCTCGCGGAAACGCAGTCCGATCCGGAACTGCGTCAATACGACTCGATCATCATCGATGAAGCGCACGAGCGCAGCCTCAACATCGACTTCCTGCTCGGCTATCTGAAGCGGCTGCTGCCGCGGCGGACCGATCTCAAGCTGGTCATCACTTCGGCGACGATCGACTCAGAGCGTTTTTCGCGTCACTTCGGCGGCGCGCCGGTGATTGAAGTCTCGGGCCGCCTCTACCCGGTGGAAGTCCTGTACCGGGAGGTCGCGGGCGATGCCGAGGACACGACCCGCGACGAGGAGGAAAACGCGCTCGCCGACGCGGTCGAGGAAGCCTGCAGCCACGGGCCGGGAGACGTGCTCGTGTTCCTGCCGGGCGAGCGCGAGATCCGCGACGCGGCGGAATCGATCGGCCGCCGGCGACTGCGCGACACCGAGATCCTGCCGCTCTACGGCCGCCTGTCCAATGCCGAGCAGGATCGCGTGTTCCGCCCCGGGTCGCAGCGAAGGATCGTCCTCGCGACGAACGTCGCCGAGACTTCGCTGACGGTGCCGCGCATCCGCTACGTCGTGGACAGCGGACTCGCGCGCATCAAGCGTTACAGCTACCGCAACAAGGTGGAGCAGTTGCGCGTGGAAAACATCTCGCAGGCGGCGGCAATGCAGCGGGCGGGCCGCTGCGGCCGCGTCGCCGATGGTGTCTGTTTTCGCTTGTATGCGGAGGAGGACTTCAGTCGCCGGCCCGCATTCACGGATCCCGAGCTGCTTAGGTCCTCGCTCGCCGCCGTCATCCTGCGCGCATTGAGCCTCGATCTCGGCGACGTCGAGGAATTTCCGTTTCTCGATCCGCCTGCGCCGCGCGCGATCGCGGACGGCTATGCGCTGCTCGCCGAGCTCGGCGCAGTCGATGAGGCGAATACGCTGACCGATCTCGGCCGCGAGCTCGCCCGCCTGCCGCTCGACCCGCGGATCAGCCGGATGCTCGTCGGGGCGCGCGACGAGGGCTGCCTCGAGGAAGTACTGGTGATCGCGGCGGCGCTGTCGGTGCAGGACCCTCGCGACCGGCCGCTGGAGAAGGCCGCGGCCGCTGACGAGCGCCATGCGAAATTCGCCGACGAGCGCTCGGACTTCCTCGGCTTCCTGAAGCTCTGGAAGGCGACCGGCCAGGGCTTTTCGCGCAAGCTCTGCCGCGAGAATTTCCTGTCGTATCCGCGGCTGCGCGAATGGCGCGACGTGCATTCGCAGCTGCGCCAGGCGATCGAAGAGCTGGACTGGAGGTTCTCGAGCGTCGACGCAGGCAAGCCGGAAGGCAGTCGTGCGATCCACCGGGCGCTCGCTGCGGGACTGCTCGGAAACGTAGGCATGAAGGACGAGGCCGACGGCAATTACACCGGCGCGCGCGGCATCAAGTTCTGGGTGCACCCGGGGTCGGGAACGCGCAAGCCGGGGAGGTGGATCTGCGCCGCCGAGCTCGTCGAGACCACGAAACTCTACGGGCGCTCGGTCGCGACCGTCGATCCGAAGTGGCTGGAAGAAATCGGCGCGCACGTGCTCAAGCGCCACCAGGAGCGGCCGCACTGGGAACGCGCGCGCGCGCAGGTGGTCGCGTTCGAGCGCGGCACGCTGTACGGCTTGCCGGTGTACGCGGACCGTCGCGTCCATTACGGGCCGCTCGACCCGAAACTCGCGAGAGAGATCTTTGTCCGCTCCGCGCTGGTCGAAGGCGACTACGAAACGCGCGCCCCGTTCTTCGCGCACAACCGGCGCCTGGTGGCGGAGATCGAGCGCATGGAGCACAAGTCGCGCCGCCCCGACATCCTGGTCGACGACGAGCTGATCTTCGCTTTTTACGACGCGCGCGTGCCCGAAGGCGTGCACAACGGCACCGACTTCGAAAAGTGGCGCAAGGAAGCGGAACGCGCCGACGCAAAGCTGCTCTTTCTGCGGCGCGAGGACCTCATGCGGCACGAGGCCGCCGGGATCACGACCGAGAACTTCCCGCACTCGATGCAGGTCGGCCCGAACCAATTCACGCTCGAATACCACTTCGAGCCGCGCTCGCCCAAGGATGGCGTGACGATGACCGTGCCGGCGGCGCTGCTCAACCAGGTGCCTGCCGCGCGCTGCGAATGGCTGGTCCCGGGGCTTCTCAAGGAAAAGGCCCACGCGCTCGCCCGCGGAATTCCGCAGCGGTT
This sequence comes from Burkholderiales bacterium, assembly GCA_036007105.1. Classification (GTDB taxonomy): domain Bacteria; phylum Pseudomonadota; class Gammaproteobacteria; order Burkholderiales; family SG8-39; genus 2-02-FULL-66-14. Next base: position 6,842 of record DASYPC010000179.1, read on the forward strand.
GCGCCACAAGCTCGGGCCGCTCGATCGCTTCGCGAGTGATTTCGCCGCCGCCGTGCCGGCGTCCGACGGCCCGCTCGCGCAGGCGCTCGCCCGCTACATCCGTGCGGAGTTCGGCGTGGAAGTGCCCGCCGATGCGTTTCGGCCGGACTCGGCGCCGCCGCACCTGCATATGAATTTCCGCGTCGTCGACGACGGGCGCCAGCTCGGCATGGGACGCGACCTCGCCGAGCTGAGGCGGGCACTCGCGCCACAAGCCGACGAGGCGCTGCGCGCCGACTCGAGCGCGGACGACGCGGAGCGATACACAAGCTGGACCTTCGGCGATCTGCAGGAGCAGATGGAGATTCCGCGCGGCGGGCAGATGCTCGTCGGCTATCCGGCCGTCCTCGATTGCGGAGACGCGGTGACGCTGCAGGTCAGCGAATCGCCGGACAGCGCGCGCGCGACCCACCGCGCGGGAGTGCGGCGGTTGCTGGCGATCGCGTTTCGAGAGCGCATCCGCGAGATCGAAAAAGCCGCCGCGAAGGACGTCCTGCTGGCGCCGCTCAAGGGCGATCTCGTGATCGCGGCGCTCGAGCGAACTTTTCTTTCGGTGTCGCTGCCGATGACTCAAGCCGACTTCGCGCGGCGCATCGAGGACGGTCGCAGCCGCTTCAGTCTCATCGCGCAGGAGCTGCAGAGGCTCGCCGCTGCGGTGCTGGCTGAATATCGGCAGGTGACGAAGCGGCTGAACGCCGCGCAGAAGGCGTTTTCCGAAGCGGCGGCAGACGTGCGCCGGCAGTGCGAATCGCTTCTTGCGCCCGGCTGGCTCGCGCGAACGCCATGGGGGCGGCTGCAGCATCTGCCCCGGTACTTGCGCGGTGCATCGCTGCGGCTCGACAAGCTGCGTTCGGATGCTGCGCGCGACCGGCAGCGCACGGCCGAGATGGCGCCGCTCGAGCAGGCCTACCGGCGCGAGCTTGCTTCGCGCGCGAAGCTCGGCACCGTGACCCCGGAGATCGAGCAGTTCGGCTGGCTGCTCGAAGAGCTGCGCGTTTCGCTCTTCGCCCAGGAGCTGAAAACGCCTGTGCCGGTCTCGGTGAAGCGCCTGTCGAAGCTATGGCACTCTATGCGCAAATGAAGGGCATCGGCGCCGCACTGCTGTTCGCTCTGGCGAACCTCGCTCACCCTCGGATTCTCTGGTTGATGCTGTGGCCTGTGCTCACCGCGCTTGCGCTTTGGGGCGCGGCAGCGCTGATCTTCTGGGGACAACTCGTGCTGTGGCTCTCGGATGCGCTGCGGCGCTGGGTCCAGACCGCGACGTTCTTCGTCAACTGGGACGCGACCGATGTCGCGCTCTTCGCGGCCAAGGCGCTGATCCTGATCATGCTGGTGCCGATGATTCAACTCACTGCGCTGCTGATTCTCGGCGTCTTCGGCATGCCTGCCATGGTGGATCATGTCGCCGAGCGGCGGTTCCCGGACCTCGTGCGCCGGCACGGCGGCAGCTTTGGAGGCAGCCTCTGGAACAGCGTCGTCGCTCTTCTCGGGATGCTGCTGCTCGGTGTTCTCAGCCTCCCGTTCTGGCTGTTCCCGCCGCTCTGGCCGATCCTCCCGGTCGTGATCCTTGCCTGGGTCAACCAGCGTGTGCTGCGCTACGACGCGCTCGCCGAGCACGCCGACGCGACGGAAATGAAACGCATCTTCTCCGAGTGCCGCGGCGCTCTGGTCGCGCTGGGGGCGGGCCTTGCGCTCGTTTCCTATGTTCCGGTGCTCGGATTCTTCGCGCCGGTGGTGGTCGGATTGGCCTTCATTCATTACCTGCTCGCGCGGCTGCAGGCGTTGAGAGAGCCGCCAAAAGAAAGCCCCGCGTGAAGCGGGGCTCTGCGGTGCTACTTCTTTGGCTTGGATTTTGGCCGAAGGAGTTTCGTCTTGCCGGATGCGCGCGGCGAACCGCGTCTTACAGTACGGTTGCGCGCGGGCGGAGCGACGCGGCTCGGCGCCGGGTTGCTCCTGACCAGGCTTAGGCGACTTTCTTGGCCTTGGCGAAGTTTTTTGCCGATTCCGTCGCGGCGACGACGTTCGCCTGCGCGATCTCGGTCGCCTGCTTGGCGGCCTTGGTCATATTGTCGTAGGCGGAATTGGCAGCCGCGATCATTTGCTTGACGGCGCTGACCGCAACGTCCGAGCCCGCCGGGGCGTTCTTCACGGCCTGGTCCAGAAGCGACACGAAGTTGTCGTTCCACTCGGCAACGCGCTTCTCGGCCAGCTTCGAGAGCTCGGCGTTGGTCTGCGTGGCGACTTCGTACACGCTCTTGGAGTACGTGATGGCTTTGTCGATCGCGGGCTGGGCGAAACTCGCTTGCAGGCTGAAGAACTCCTGCGCATCCTTAGCGCCGGCGATTGCGCGGGCGTTGGCGATCGTGTCTTCGAAGGCGCCTTTCAGCACGCTCGAGCTCAGGGCGGCAAGCTTCTCGAGAGCCGAAAATTGGGTCGTGGCGATGGACAGCAGCGCTTCCACATTCGCCTTGCTCGTGCTCTGAATCTGTTCGGGGGTAACGTACATTCGGGGTCTCCTTATCGGGGTCGGTCGGTTGTCTTGGCCGCAATTGGTGCGACGCAGCAATTCATCATTGTAGAGATTATGGGTTAAAAGTCAATGCCTTCCCGCAAAGCAACATAAGTATTTGATGGATTGCACAAAAATATCATGAGCAGCGTCGGTCACGAGCGGTTGCCGCGCAAGTTGTGGTGGGTCCTAGCCGGACTGACCCTAGCATGGGGGTTCAACTGGACCGCCATGAAGGTGGCGCTCGCCGAGGTCTCTCCGTGGGGCTTTCGATCCCTTTGCCTGGGCGGCGGCGCCGTGATCCTCTTTTCCTTGCTGCGGGCGGTGGGCACTCCGCTCGCCGTGCCGCGGGCCGAGTGGCGCCGCCTCGCGCTCCTCGCCCTGTTGAATATCACCTGCTGGAACATGCTCGTCGCGTACGGGGTTGCGATGATTCCTTCGGGACGTGCGGCAATCATCGCCTACACAATGCCGGTGCTCGCGATTCCGCTCTCGGTCTGGCTGCTCGGAGAGCGAATGAATGCCCGCAAGCTGGCCGGCATCGCGCTCGGCGTCGGGGGGCTTGCGCTGCTGCTCGCCGACCAGGTTGCCAGCGTGCAGGCCGCGCCGGTCGGCGCTTTGCTGGTGCTGGGCGCAGCGGGCACCTGGGCGATCGGCACGGTGCTGCAAAAAAGGTTTCCGGTCGCCGTGCCGGTCAGCGTGTACACCGCATGGATCATGCTGATCGGCGGCATCCCTATTTTCGCGATCGCCGCGATTACGCAAGCCGGGAGTCATCCGCCGATCAGCCTGCAAGCCTGGCTGGCGATCGCCTACAACGTTTTCGTCGCGTTCGCCTGGGCGCACTGGGCGTGGATCAAGATCGCGACCTCCGTGTCGGTGACCGTGTTCTCGCTCAGCATGCTGCTGATCCCCGTGGTTGGCGTGCTCTCGGGCATGATTTTTCTCGCCGAGCGGCCCAGCGCGTCGGAAAGCGCAGCCATGCTCCTCATTCTCGGCGCCCTCGTCACCGTCGTCGCGCCGCGGCGCGGCTAGGGCTCGACACGGACGGATGGGCGCCACGGCGCGGCGTGTACTGCGGGCACGCGATGGGCGCTCCAGCGCTCGCGCGCCCAAAGCAGTACGTCGCGCGGGTGTTCCGAAGCCGGGGCGCCGCCAAGACCGAGGAACTCGAGCGCTGCGCGCAGCGCGTCCGCGGGCCGCGCCGCAGAGACGGCCTTCGCCCCGCTCTGCTTCGAGAGCTTGATCCCTGTCTCGTCGACCGCCACCGGGAGGTGCAGGTAGCGCGGCGTGGTGTAGCCGAGAAGGCGCTGCAGCAGGATCTGGCGCGGTGTGGAAGCGAGCAAGTCCGCACCGCGCACGACGTCGGTGACGCCCTGCTCGGCATCGTCGACCACGACTGCAAGCTGGTAGGCGTGCACGCCATCGGCCCGGTACGCGACGAAGTCGCCGACTTCGCGCTCGACGACCTGCACCGTTTCTCCCTGGACCCGATCGATGAAATGGATTGGATCGCCGTTTGTTCTGACGCGCACTGCGCGTGGAGTACCTCCGGGCCGGATGCCATTGCGGCAAACGCCCGGATAGACGCGGTTCGCAATCCGCGCCGCGCCGGCATCGTTGAACCGCGTCGCCGAATCCTCGATCTCCTTGCGCGTGCAGCCGCACCAGTAGGCGTGACCGGCGCGTTGCAGCCTCTCGAGCGCGCCGCGGTAACAATCGAGGCGCGTGCTCTGATAGACGACGGGCCCGTCCCAGTCCAGAGCCAGCGCATCGAGCTGGCGCAGAATCGCGCCTGACATCTCGGCGCGCGAACGCGGCGCATCGAGGTCCTCGATTCGTACCAGCCAACGCCCGCCCGCCGCGCGCGCGTCGAGCCAACTCGCGAGCGCCGCGACCAGCGAACCGTAGTGCAGCAGCCCGGTCGGCGAGGGCGCAAACCGTCCCGTGTACATGGGCGGCAAGCGTACACTGTGGGGTTTTCGGAAAGGCAACGGGGCATGCCGACCCTTGAATTGACACGGGATAATTTCGAAACCGTCGTCACCGACCACCCCATGGTAATCGTGGATTTCTGGGCGCCGTGGTGCGGCCCGTGCCGCGGCTTCGCGCCCGTGTTCGAGGCGGCTTCGCAAGCGCACCCGGACGTCGTGTTCGCCAAAGTGAACACCGACAGCGAGCAGGAGCTCGCCGGCAGTTTCAACATCCGCTCGATCCCCACGCTGATGGTGTTCCGCGAGAAGGTCATCCTGTTCCAGCAGGCCGGCGCGCTGCCGGCATCGCAGCTCGAGCAGGTGCTTTCGCGCGTGAAATCGCTCGACATGGCCGAGGTCCGCAAGGACATCGCGGCGCGTGACGCAACGCGATGATCGAGGTACGCCGGAGCGCAGAGCGCGGGCACGCGGATCACGGCTGGCTGCGTTCCTTTCACTCCTTCTCGTTCGCCGATTACTACGATCCCGCGCATATGGGATTCGGTCCGCTGCGGGTCCTCAATGAGGACCGCATCCGGCCGGGAACCGGCTTCGGCACGCACGGCCACCGCGACATGGAGATCATCAGCTACGTGCTCGAAGGCGCGCTCGCGCACAAGGACTCGAGCGGCAACGGCTCGACGATCGTGCCCGGGGACGTTCAGCGCATGAGCGCCGGGCGCGGCGTCCAGCACAGCGAGTTCAACCACGAGAAGACGGCCGAGACGCATTTCCTGCAGATCTGGATCGAGCCGGACGTGCGCGGCATCGCGCCCGAGTACGAGCAGACGCACGTGAGCGACGCGGAAAAGCGCGGGCGGCTGCGGCTCATCGCCTCGCCGGATGGAGCCGAAGGCTCGCTCAGGATCCATCAGGATGCCCGGATCTACGCCGCGCTCCTCGACGGCGCAGAGCAGGTCGAGCATCGGAGCGAGCCGGGTCGCAGCGCCTACGTCCACGTGGCGCGCGGCAAGCTCAGCGTGAACGGGATCGCGCTCGGGCCCGGCGATGCCGTGCAGGCGAACGGCACCGAACGAATCGTTCTCGACTCGGGCGAAGCCGCCGAAGTGCTGCTTTTCGATCTCCCTTAGGCCTCCATGAGCGGTTCGCGGATAGAGAAGGACACCTTCGGTCCCATCGAGGTCGCTGCAGAGCGACTTTGGGGCGCGCAGACCGAGCGCAGCCGGCGCTTCTTCCGCATCTCCGGCGAGCGGATGCCGCTCGCGCTGATCCGCGCGCTCGCGCTCGTGAAGCGCTGCGCAGCGCGAGTCAACCTCGCGCTCGGCCTGCTCGAGCAGGGGAAGGTCGAGGCCATCATGCGCGCGGCCGACGAGGTGCTCGCGGGTGCGCACGACGAGGAATTCCCGCTCATGGTGTGGCAGACGGGTTCCGGAACCCAGAGCAACATGAACGTGAACGAAGTCCTCGCCAACCGGGCGTCCGAGCTGATGGGCCGCGGTCGGGGCGAAGGGCGCGCAGTGCACCCGAACGACGACGTGAATCTTTGCCAATCGTCGAACGATGTCTTCCCCACCGCGATGCACGTCGCCGCCGCCCGCGCGCTGCGCGAAGATGTGCTGCCCGCAATCGACCAGCTCGCCGCGACCCTCGCCGCCAAGCGCGACGAGTTTGCAGACATCGTCAAGATCGGACGCACCCATCTTCAGGATGCCACTCCACTGACGCTCGGACAGGAGTTCTCCGGCTATGTCGCGCAGCTCGGGCATGCGCGAGCCGCGATCGAGCACGCGCTGCCGGGACTGTGCGAGCTGGCGATCGGCGGCACCGCAGTCGGTACCGGCCTCAACGCGCATCCCGAATTCGGCGGCCGCGTTGCGCAGGAGCTTGCCGGCGCGACCGGCATCCCGTTCGTATCGGCAGACAACAAGTTCGCGGCGCTCGCCGGCCATGAGGCGCTGCTGTTCGCCCATGGCGCGCTCAAGACGCTTGCGGCGGCACTCACCAAGATCGCGAATGACGTGCGCTGGCTCGCATCCGGTCCGCGTTCCGGCCTCGGCGAGATCTCGATTCCCGAGAACGAGCCGGGAAGCTCGATCATGCCCGGCAAGGTCAATCCGACTCAGGCCGAGGCGCTTACCATGGCCTGCGCCCAGGTGTTCGGCAACGACGTCGCCATCAACATCGGCGGCGCTTCCGGAAATTTCGAGCTCAACGTGTACAAGCCGCTGCTGATCCACGCGTTTCTGCAGAGCGCGCGCCTGCTCGCCGACAGCGCGCGCAGCTTCGAGGAGCATTGCGCGCGCGGCATCTCGCCGAATCTCGACCGCGTCGCGGCATTGCTCGAGCGCTCGCTGATGCTGGTCACGGCGCTCGCTCCGCGCATCGGCTATGACCGTGCGGCGCAAATCGCAAAGAAAGCGCACCGCGAGGGGACGACCTTGCGGGAAGCAGCGCTCGCGCTCGGGCATGTCAGCGCCGAAGAGTTCGATGCGTGGGTGCGGGCCGAGGACATGACCAGGCCGGGACCGTGAGGCGGCGGCAGTTTCTCGGTGCGGCGCTGACGCTCGCCGCAGGCTGCTCGACGCCGGGGATCCGGCTCGACGCGCCGTACGTGGTCACGCCGTACCCGGTCGTGGACGAGATGCTGCGGCTGGGCCGGGTTGGCCCATCGGACATGGTCTTCGACCTCGGCTGCGGCGATGGCCGCATCGTGATTGCGGCAGCCGAGCGCCACGGTGCTCGCGGCGTCGGCATCGACATCGACCCGCGGCGCATCGAAGAGGCAAACGCGGCCGCGCGCCGCGTCGGGGTCGCCCACCGGGTGCGTTTCACGGTGCAGGATCTGTTCGAGACCGATTTCTCCGCCGCGACCGTGGTGACGCTGTACCTGTTTCCCGAGCTTAATGCGAAGTTGAGGCCGAAGCTGCTCGCCGACCTGAAGCCCGGGGCACGCGTCGTTTCGCATCAGTTCGGCATTCCAGGCTGGCCGGCGCACGACGGCGCGCAGATCCGCGTCGGCGATACGGTGCACGAAGTATTTCTATGGGTCGTGCCGCGGGCCTGACCGCCCGGATGGTGCTCGCATCGGCCGCGCTGGCCCTCGCGGCAAATCTGTCCGCAAGCGAGCGATTTGCGAAGGGCGTGCTGTGGCGCGTCTCCAAGGCAGGCATCGCCCCGAGCTACATCTACGGAACCATGCACGTGGCGGACCCGCGGCTTGCGGAGCTGCCGGTGCCCGTGCGCAAGGCGTTCGAGGGCGCCCATTCTCTGGTCGTCGAATACATGGCGGATGGCTACGAGCGGACGCGCTTTCTCGAGGCGGCGACGTTCTTCGACCGCCAGACGCTCAGCGAGAAGATCGGGCACGAGGATTTCTCGCGTGCGCTCGAAGCGCTCAAGCCGGTCGGGCTGAGCGCGGAATTCGTCAACAAGCTCAAGCCGTGGGGCGTGCTGCTGAACCTGCGTGCGCCGTCCTCGGGAGAAAGCATCGCGCCGGATGCGCAGCTCTACGCGCTGGCGCTGCAGCGGCGCATGCCGCTCCATGCGATGGAAGGGGTCGAGGAACAGGTTTTCGTGTTCGACGAGTTTCCGATGGAATCCCAGGTCGCGCTGCTGAAGCACGCGCTCGCGCACCGCGCAGAGCTCGAGTCGATGTCGGAGCAGACGGTGCAGGCCTATCTCGCCCGCGACCTGGCCGCGATCTGGCGCATCCAGCGGGATTTCGGCGCGCGCCATCCCGAAATCGCAGATCACCACGCCCGCTTCACCCAGCGCGTCGTATTCGATCGCAGCGTGGTGATGGCGTTTCGCATGCAGCGCCAGCTGAGGAAAGGCAACGCGTTCGTCACCGTCGGCGCGCTGCATTTGTACGGGCCCAAGGGCGTGCTTGCGCTGCTCGAGCAGGACGGCTATCGCGCCCGCCGCGCCTTCTGATCCGGCTGTTACCATGCGCGACGCAATGTCGGTCGTCGTTCTCATTTCGGGTCGCGGCAGCAATCTGGAGTCGATCCTGCGCTCGGGCGCGCCCGTTGCGGCGGTGATCAGCAACGAAGCGGCCGCGGGAGGATTGCAGATCGCCGAGCGCCACGGAGTTGCGGTGCGGGTCGTTCCGCATCGCGAGTACCCGACGCGCGAAGCGTTCGACGCTGCGCTCGCAGCCGAGATCGACCGGTTTGCGCCGCAGCTCGTTGCCATGGCGGGATTCATGCGAATCATGACCCCGGGATTCGTCGAGCGCTACTCGGGACGGCTCGTCAACATCCATCCGTCGCTGCTGCCTGCGTTTCCGGGACTGTCGACGCACGCGCGCGCACTCGCCGCCGGCGTAAAGGTCCACGGCTGCACGGTGCATTTCGTCACGCGCGAGCTCGATCACGGCCCGATCATCGTCCAGGCCGCGGTGCCGGTCCTAGCGGCGGACACTGCAGAGGCACTGGCGGCTCGCGTGCTGCGCGAGGAGCACCAGGTGTACCCGATCGCGATTCGCTGGTTTCTCGAAGGCCGCCTTGTCAGCGAGAACGGCGTGGTGCGCGTTCTTGGAAATGATGCGCAACTGGTTTATTCCGATCGCGCTTAGCCTCGGTCTTGGCGCGCATGCGGCCCCGCCGCAGCGTGTCGAGATCGAGTACGAGGTCACGCACAACGGCAC
>DASYPC010000180.1:0-4634 GCA_036007105.1 Burkholderiales bacterium
CGACAACAACCGCGAACCCACCGACGACGAAGCGCAGAAGATCAAGGCGTGGACGCTCTCGACCGTGCGCGGCACGGTGCAGGCCGACATCCTGAAGGAAGACCAGGGCCAGAACACCTGCATCTTTTCCACGGAGTTCAGCCTCAAGGTGATGGGCGACATCCAGCAGTACTTCGTCCAGCACAAGATCAAGAATTTCTACTCGGTGTCGATCTCGGGCTATCACATCGCCGAAGCCGGAGCGAACCCGATCTCGCAGCTCGCGTTCACCCTGTCGAACGGCTTCACGTTCGTCGAGGCGTATCTCGCGCGCGGCATGCACATCGACGATTTCGCGCCGAACCTGTCGTTCTTCTTTTCCTATGGTATGGATCCGGAGTACGCGGTGCTCGGGCGCGTCGCGCGGCGCATCTGGTCGGTGGCGATGAAGGAGCGCTACGGTGCGAACGATCGCAGCCAGAAGCTCAAGTTCCACTCGCAGACTTCGGGCCGCAGCCTGCACGCGCAGGAGATCGCGTTCAACGACATCCGCACCACGCTGCAGGCGCTGATCTCGACGTACGACAACACCAACTCGCTGCATACCAATGCCTACGATGAGGCAATCACGACGCCGACCGAGGAATCCGTGCGCCGCGCGATGGCGATCCAGCTGATCCTGAATCGCGAATGGGGCCTCGCGAAGAACGAAAATCCGAACCAGGGCAGCTTCATCATCGAGGAGCTGACCGACCTCGTGGAAGAAGCCGTACTGAAGGAGTTCGAGGCGATCAGCATGCGCGGCGGGGTGCTCGGTGCGATGGAGACCGGCTACCAGCGCGGCAAGATCCAGGAAGAGTCGATGCTCTACGAGCACAAGAAGCACGACGGCTCGTACCCGCTGATCGGCGTCAACACGTTCCGCAATCCGCACGGCGAGCCGGTGCCGCAGAAGCTCGAGCTGATCCGCTCGACCGACGAGGAGAAGCAATCCCAGCTAAAGCGGCTAAGGGATTTTCAGCAAAGAAACGAAACGGACGCGCCGGCGATGCTCGAGCGCCTCAGGCAAGCGGTGATGCGCGACGAAAACGTGTTTGCCGTGCTGATGGACGCGGTGCGCGTCTGCTCGCTCGGGCAGATCACGCACGCGCTGTTCGACGTCGGCGGTCAGTACCGCAGGAGCATGTAGCTAGCGCAGCCGGGGCACCGCAAGCGGATCGAAGTCCTTCCACTCGCCGTCCCGCCATTCGCCTTCGGCTTCCTCCAGCGTGACGGGCTCGTTCGCCCTCAGGATGCGGACCAGCGTCTCCTCGCTCAAGCCGGCGGCAGGCGTGACCGCAACTACGGTTCCCGCCGGCCGCCGCGGGTGCTCGCGCGGATCCGCGCCGGCTTTGTCGGCGAGGCCCGTATAGGTTCCGGCCAGCGCGCCGGCAAGCGCTCCCACGCTACCGCCCGCGGCGGCGCCAAGCGGCCCGCCAACGGCGGCACCAACCCCGGCGCCGATGCCGGCGCCAATCGCCGCGCCGCCCGCAGCGTGCCCGCCGACACCACGCGCTTCGGGATCGGCATGCTCGTCGCCGCCAATCGGGTACGTGCCTTGCTGGCCCGGCGGATTGTTGTGGAAAGTAGTTACGCACTCACGCGGCATACCGGCCGCGAGCAGCGCACGCAGCGCAGCATCGGCCTTCGTGGCCGCGTCGTAGGTTCCTGCCAGGATATGTGCCATGGCAAAATAGACGCAAGTTACGTGCCGATTCGCTTGTCTCCACTGGACGACTTCCACCCCGCAATCGCAAGCTGGTTCCGGCGCGCGTTCACGGCGCCGACGGAACCGCAGAGCCGCGCCTGGCCCGAGATTCGCGCCGGCCGGCATGTCCTGGTTGCAGCGCCCACCGGCTCGGGGAAGACCCTCGCCGCCTTTCTTGCAGCGATCGACGCGCTCGTTCGCCAGGGGCTGACGGGCGGGCTGCCGGATCAGACACAGGTCGTCTACGTCTCGCCGCTGAAGGCGCTCTCCAACGATATCCACCGCAATCTCGAGCTGCCACTTGCCGGCATCCGCGAGGAGCTCAAGGCGCTGGGACTGCCCGAGGTCGACATCCGCACCCAGGTGCGCACCGGCGACACGCCGCAATCCGAGCGCGCGGCGATGCGCCGCCGCCCGCCGCATATCCTGGTGACGACACCCGAATCGCTCTACATCCTGCTGACCAGCGACGCGGGGCGGAGCATGCTCGCCACCGCGCGCAGCGTGATCGTCGACGAGATCCACGCGGTCGCGCCGAACAAGCGCGGCGCGCACCTTGCGCTCTCGCTCGAGCGCCTCGATGCGCTCGCGGCGCGCCCTCTGGTGCGGATCGGCCTCTCGGCGACCCAGAAGCCGATCGAAGAAGTCGCGAACTATCTCGTCGGCGTCGGCGCCGAATGCGCGATCATCGACGCCGGCTACGTCCAGCAGCGCGACATCGCGCTCGAAATGCCCGACTCGCCGCTCGAGGCGGTGATGTCGAAGGAAGTCTGGAGCCAGGTGTACGACCGGCTCGCGGAGCTCGTCGAGGAGCACCGCTCGACGCTCGTCTTCGTCAATACGCGGCGGCTCGCCGAACGGGTGGCGCGCCATCTCACCGACCGGCTCGGCGACACCGCGGTCACCTCGCATCACGGCAGCATGGCGCGCGAATACCGGCTGGACGCGGAGCAGCGCCTGAAGCGCGGCGATCTGAAGGCGCTCGTCTGCACTTCGTCGCTCGAGCTCGGGATCGACATCGGTTTCGTCGATCTGGTCTGCCAGCTGGGCTCGCCGCGCTCGATCGCGTCGCTGCTGCAGCGCGTCGGCCGGTCCGGACACGCAGTCGGCGGGCTGCCGAAAGGGCGGCTCTTCCCGCTCTCGCGCGATGATCTCGTCGAGGCGGCGGCCCTGCTCGATGCGGTGCGTCGCAGCGAGCTCGACCGCCTGCGCATTCCTGTCCAGCCGCTCGACGTGCTTTCGCAGCAGATCGTTGCAGAGGTGGCCTGCCGCGACTGGAGCGAAGATGAGCTCCATGCGCGCTTCGCGCGTGCCTGGCCCTACCGCGCGTTGACGCGCGAGCAATACGCCGAGGTCGTGACGATGCTTGCCGAAGGCTTCCAGACGCAGCGCGGGCGGAGCCGGACGCACCTGCACCGCGACGCGGTGAACCGGATCCTGAAGGGGCGCAAAGGCGCGAAACTCACCGCGATCACCAGCGGCGGCACGATCCCCGACACTGCCGACTACCAGGTCGTGCTCGAGCCCGCCGCCGTAACGGTGGGCACCGTGAACGAGGATTTCGCGGTCGAGAGCCTGGAAGGCGACGTGTTCCAGCTCGGCAACGCGTCCTACCGCATCCTGCGCGTGGAAGCGGGGCGGGTGCGAGTCGAGGATGCGCGCGACACGCCGCCGAGCATTCCGTTCTGGCTCGGCGAGGCGCCGGGTCGAACCGACGAAGTCTCCCGCGCAGTATCCAGGCTGCGCACGGAGATCGAGGCGCGGCTGCCGGATACCGACGCCGCCCTCGGGTGGCTCGCGGACGACGTCGGAATCGCGCCCGCTGCAGCCGCGCAGATCGTCACCTATCTCGCGGCGGCGCACGGTGCCCTGGGACACCTGCCGACCCTTGAGCACGTGGTGCTCGAGCGCTTCTTCGATGAGAGCGGCGGCATGCAGCTCGTCGTCCATTCCTGTTACGGCAGCCGGGTCAATCGCGCCTGGGGCCTCGCGCTGCGCAAGCGCATGTGCCGCACATTCAATTTCGAATTACAGGCGGCTGCTACCGAGGATGCGATCGTGCTTTCGCTCACGTCGAGCCACAGCTTTCCGCTTGACGACGTGGCGCGCTTCCTGAACTCGAAGACCGCTCGCCAGTTGCTCGTCCAAGCGCTGCTGGACGCGCCGATGTTCGTCACGCGCTGGCGCTGGAACGCCGCGGTGGGACTCGCGCTGGCGCGTTTTCGCGGCGGCGCCAAGGTGCCGCCGCAGCTGCAGCGCATGCAGGCAGAAGATCTGCTCGCCGCAGTGTTCCCGGACCAGGTGGCGTGCGGCGAAAACCTCACCGGCGAGCGGGAAGTACCGGACCATCCGCTGGTCGCTCAGAGCGTCTCCGATTGCCTGCACGAGGCGATGGACGCCGACGGGTTCGAGCGCCTGCTCGAGCGAATCGAGCAGGGCGAGGTCGTCGTCACCGGTCGCGATCTCACCGAGCCCTCGCCGCTCGCCGCGGAGATTCTCGGCGCGCGGCCGTACGCGTTTCTCGACGACGCGCCGCTCGAAGAGCGCCGCACCCAGGCCGTGATGAGCCGGCGCTTTCTCGATCCGGCGACTGCGGCCGATCTTGGGCGGCTCGATCCCGAGGCGATCGCACGCGTAAGAGAGGAGGCCTGGCCGGACGCCGAGAGCGCAGACGAGTTGCACGATGCGCTGCTCTGGCTAATGTGTCTGAGCGAAGAGGAAGTCCAGGCCCAACCGAAGTGGCGCGAGTTTCTCGATGCGCTGGTCGCGCAACGCAGAGTCACGCGTCTCGTTCCTCAAGAACTCTGGATCGCTGCAGAGCGGCTGCCCGAATGGCGCACTGCGCATCCGGGCTCGCGCGCAGAGCCGCCGCTCGAGCCGCCGGCCGAGTTCGCGCGAACCTGGGAGC
>DASYPC010000181.1:0-7405 GCA_036007105.1 Burkholderiales bacterium
CCCAGATCCGCGACACGGTGGCGATCCCGGTGCGCGCGGTGGGCATGATCGTCGATCCGCAGCAGGCCGAAGACATCGTCGCCTCCGGCAAAGCCGACATGGTCGCGCTCGCGCGCGCCTTTTTGGATAACCCCCGTTGGGTCTGGCACGCCGCCGAGCACTTCGGCGTCAAGATCAACTACCCGCCGCAATACGCTCGCAGCAACCCTTCTCAGTGGCCCGGCGCCGCGCTTAGAAAAAAATAGGGTCAGACCCCATTTTTTCGAGCGCAGTGGAAAAATGGGGTCTGACCCTATTTTTCTATTAGGTTGTTCCCGGCATCGAATCGGACGTACGCGTCGTTGACCCCCGCGGGGTCGCCCCCTTCTGCTACGACCTTGAGCTGCGCTTCCATGAACCGGCGCAAGAGCGCGATGCCCTTGTCGCTCGTCGCGAGGTGCTCCTCGGAATGCAGCGTGATCGCGCCCTGGCCGGTCTGCGCTTCGTAGTCGCCCGGGAATTCGCGGTGCTCGGCCGCGCTCAACTCTTCCCAGCGCTTGCCGCCCTGGCGTGAGCGGACCTTCTGCAGCGCACCGCGCTCGGTGACTCTTCCGGCGGTGTAGATCCGGTAGCGCGTATCGTCGATCGGCAGCACCCAGCCGATCGATTCGACCCTCTGATAGCGCTCGACGCGCGGGTTCGGCACGACGCGCAGCGTGGGGCATACCGTCTCGGTGATGCGGTGATGCACCTTGCCGTCGCCGAGATCGCGCCACGACTCGACCTTGACGCCGCGCCCGGTCGTCGAGAACTCGACCTTCGGCACGATTCCCATCTGCGCGGTGAACTGCGCACCCGAGAACGAGCCGTGCAGCACCGGGACGTGGAACGGATCGACCACGTTCTCCCAGTGCTGGAACCAGTTGCAAGGCACGATCTGCGGGCCGCCGGACCCGATCGACGAATCGTCCGGCTCGATGAATTCCCCGGTGGAGAGCTCTTCCAGGCAGTCGTAGCGAGGCAGCAGCGGCTTTTTCTGCGGCGGGCCGAGATATGCGAAGACGAGACCGTAGCGCTCCTCGAGCGGGTACCACGGCTGGCGGATGCGGTCGCGGCGGGGACCGCCTGCGTCCTCGCACGGCTGCTCGAGGCAATGGCCTTCGACGTCGTAGAGCCAGCCGTGGTAGCAGCAGCGAATGCCGCGCGCTTCGACCTTGCCGTAATAGAGCGTCGTCCCGCGGTGCGCGCAGCGCGGATAAAGGAGCCCGGGGCGTCCTTCGCCGTCGCGGAACAGGATCAGGTCTTCGCCGAGCGCACGGACCAGCCGCGGCGCCGCCGTCGCGTCGCTGCCGAGCGCGACCGGATGCCAGTAGCGGCGCAGCAGCTCGCCCATCGGCGTTCCCGCGCCCACATGCGTGAGCTCGCTCCGGTACCCGGGCTGCGCGCGCCCGTACGCCGTTCCGGTATCCATCAACGGAACATCGCTTCCACGGCGTTGCGGTCGAACCGGTACTCGTGATTGCACATCTCGTTGCGGATGCGCACTTCGCCCTGCTCGCTGAGGATCGACTCGAGCTCCTCGCGTCCCAGCCCTCGCAGCATGCGCTTGACGTTTTCCTCGTCGTAGGGACAGTGGTATTCGACCGGATAGAGCCGGAAGACGCGCAGCAGCTCTTCCGGGAACACCTTGACCAGGATGTCGTACGGCTGGGCGTCGACCGTCTTGCCAAGGCGCAGCGTCTCCGCGAGCTGCGTGACGCGGTTCCAGCCGTCCGGATCGCGTGCGTCGGCGCCCGGAAGCTTCTCGAACAGCAGGCCGCACAGCGCGTCGCCGTCGGCCTGCAATCCGAGGAACGCCGGAAACTGCTCCGATTGCGCGAGGTAATGCTCGAAGATCTCGGCGAGCGTTTCGCCCTCGAGCGGGACGACGCTCTGGTAGAGCTGGCCGCTGTCGCCGTCGTCGAGCGTCAACGCGATCCGGCCGTCGCCGAACAGGGATCGCTCGCTCCCCGCAGGCAACTCGCCCTGGTGCCGGGCAAGCCCGCGGATCTTGAGCTCCGAGGTGCAGTCGGCGACGAGCATCTGCACGGGGCCCGATCCGTGCACCTGCAGCGTCAATCGCCGCCGGCCCTTCTGATTCGCGCCGAGCAGCACGCTGAGCGCGACGGTATGGCCGAGCAGCTCGGCGATGCGCGCCGGATAGCCCCTTCCTTCGACCATGCGGCGCCAGGCGCCGGTCAGGCAGACGAGCCGGCCGCGAATCTCGAGGTCTTCGAACAGGAAGCGCTGAACGTAGTCGGTGCGCATCAGTCCAGCCGCAACCCGAACCCGCGGATCAGCGCGCCCCATTTCTCGACGTCGCTGCGCTGCGCCGCGACGAACTCGTCCGGCGTGTTGCCGATCGGCGTCTGTCCCTGCGCGATCATCTTTTCGCGCAGCTCCGGCAGCTGCAGCACGGCGGCGAGCTCGCGCTGCAGGCGGTCGATGATCGGGCGCGGCGTCCCGGCCGGCGCATAGGCGCCGACCCAGATCGCGAGGTCGACGTTCGCAACGCCCTGCTCGGTAAATGTCGCGAGCTCGGGCATCGACGCCGAACGCTGCGGGCCGGTCATCGCGATCGGGCGCACGCCGCCGGCGGCGATGCGCGGCTTCGCGCTGGTCGGGCTGGCAAACGTCAGATCGAGCGCGCCGTTGTGCACGTCGTTGATCGCCGGCACGTCGCCCTTGTACGGCACATGCTCGAGCTTGAGGCCGAAGTCGCGCTGCAGGATCAATCCCGCGATATGGCCCCACGAGCCGATTCCCCAGGATCCGTACGTGACGGTGCGGTTCTGCGACCTTGCCCATTCGACGAGGCCCTTCGCGTCACTGAACGGTGCTTTCGCCGATCCGACGAGCAGCACGGCGCCGTTGGAGAGCTGGGTGATCGGCACCAGATCGCGGTCCGGGTCGTATGGAATCTTCGATTCGCGAAAGCGGTTGTTCACCGTGGTCGACATCGTGGTGATCATGAACGTATGTCCATCGGGCGCGGCGCGGACCAGCGCCTGGGTGCCGACGATCGTATTTGCGCCGGCGATCGCCTCGACGACGATGTTCTGCCCGAGCCGCCGGGAAAGCGGCTCCGCGATCAGCCGCGCGTAGATGTCGATCGCGCCGCCGGGATTGAACGGCGTGATCAGCCGCAATGGCTTGGCAGGATAGTCGCCCTGCGCTGCGGCGCTGCCCCATGAAACGGCCGCGAGGAACGCGAGAAGCAGGCGGGTCATCGGTTCTCCGAAATGCTACATTCACTCAAACAGGGCAAAAGTAGCATGAAACGACGCGATTTCCTGAGCGTATCGGCGGCGCTCACTGCCGGTGCAATCGCGCCCGGAATCGCCCGATCGCAGCAGCGGATCGCGCGCTTCTGCGACATGCATGCGCACCTCGGCTTCCGCGCACCGAGCTACCGGGACGCAATGGCGAGCGGCGACATGCTGCTCGTCGCGGAGAAGATCACGCCCGACTCGCCGATCGTGCGGCTGGTCGGCAACCGGCTCGCTTCGATCCGCGAGGCCGCGCCCGGCGAGCTGAGGCGGATCTTCGAGGAGCAACTGCAGCGGCGCCGACGGCGAATCCGGGACGAGGGCATCGTCGAAGTGACCGCGGCCGACGCGCTCGGGCGCGTGCTCGCGCAACGCACGCCGGCGATCGCGATCGCGGCGGAAGGGGCGGATTTCCTCGAGGGCGAACTGGCCTACGTCGACTACGCGCGCGCCCAGGGGCTCGTGCACCTGCAGCTCGTCCACTACTACACGCAATCGCTGATCGGCGACCTTTCTACGCAGGAGCCGCGGCACGGCGGGCTGTCGGCGTTCGGAAAAGACCTCGTGCGCGCGTGCAACCGCCTCGGAATCCTCGTCGACGTCGCGCACTGCAGCGCCGCGGCGATGGAGCATGCGCTCGAAGTCTCGACGCGGCCGATCGTCTACTCGCACGGCCACATCAGCCCCGACCTGCCGCGCCCGTCGCAACCGGGCGCGCTCGCGCGCGCGATCCACGCTCCGATCGCAAAGCGGCTGGCGGAAAAGGGCGGCGTGGTCGGCTTGTGGCCGAACGGGCTCATCTTCGGCAATCTCGACCTGTACGCGGACGAGCTGATGCGGATGGTCGCCGCGCTCGGCGTCGCGCACGTCGGGATCGGCAGCGACCTGAACGGGATTACGCGCACGATCATGCCCGGGTACGCGCAGTTCGCAGCGCTGGAGGATCTGCTCGCCCAGCGCGGGCTCGCGGCGGAGCAGATTCGCGCAGTGCTGGGCGGCAACTATGTTCGCGTGCTGGGCCAATCGATCGCGTGATTGAACCGGGCGAGCGCTGGGAACGCATTATTACCGTGAACAGCGAGCCGCAACCTGCGACGACGCAGATGTGGTGGGCCGGCATCGCGGGCATGTGCTACCTGCCGGGCACAGCCGCACCGATCGGGCTGTCGGCCGAAGGACGCCATTGAGCGTGCAGGTCGTCGGACCGCAGTACGGCGACTTCTCGACGCTTCGATTCGCGCAACTGATCGAGCGCGAGTACTTCTCGTTCATTCCGCCGGGGCGGATACCTCTGAACTAGGTCGCGCTGCCCGTGTAGCAGCCGTGCTCGATCTCGTCGAGCAGCGTGCGGGCCTTGGGCGCCCAACCAAGCTCGCGCCGCGCGCGCACGGCACGCACGCGACTGTTCGAGCCGTAGCTGAATTGCGCCGCGATCTCGCCGAACTGCGCCACCGCCTCGTCGACCGACATGGGTTTGGTGCGCCCGCCGAAACCCAGCATGCGGCTGATCGCCTCCGCGAGCTCGCGATACGAGTTCTCGCCGTTCTCCGCGTAGTAGAACGCACCGGCCGGCGCTTTCTCGAACGCGAGCACGTACAGCGACACCAGGTCATCGATGTGCACGTTCGACCAGATGTTCTCGCCGCGACCGACGTGGCGGCCGACGCCGTGTTTCCTCGCCAGCGCGATCAATCGCGGAACCTGAACGCTTTCCCGATGCACACCGTGGCCCCGACCGTAAATCATCGTCGGACACACCACGACAGCGCGCACGCCGTTTTTCGTCGAGTCGAGCACCAGCCGGTCGATCGCGACGCGCGCAGCCCTCCCGGGCAGCGGGTGGATCGGCGTGTCGTCCTCATAGACGGCGTCGCCGCGCTCGCCGGCGGCCTTGTCGCCGATGATGCTCGAGCCGCTCGTGTGGATGAAGAGTTTCTTGCTTCCCGCGAGCGCCGGCAGCATCGCCTCGACCGCACCTCGATCGTCCGAATTCGCTGCGTTGATCACGGCATCGGCCTCGCGCGCCGACTGCGCGAGCACGGAAGCGTCGCTCAGCGTTCCGATCACCGGCTCGATGGACAACGCACGCACCGCGCTCGCGCGCTCGGGTGAGCGCACCAGTCCCTTGACCGCGTGACCGGCTGCGACAAGCGCTGCGGCGACTGAGCCGCCGATGTAACCGGATGCGCCGGTGATGAAGATCTTCATGTGCTGGCGATGCAATAATAGGCTGCGCATTGGAAGTGCACCATACTTTCGCCGGCCAATTTCGCAGTCTGGAGAACCGCCGATGTCTCAGCCCGTCTACGCCCTCAACCTCTTCAACGTCGCGGACACGGACGAAGACCGGGCCCATTCGCGAAGATCGGCGAAGGAGGTCCAGGCGCCCGGTGGCCGCGTCGTGGCTCTGGGAAAGTTCCGCGAGGCAGCCGCAGGCGGAATCGAGCCGCGCACGGTCCTCGTCCTCGTCGAGTGGGCTTCGAAGGAGGCGTTCGACAGCTACCGCGACGATCCGAAGCTGGCCGACCTGCATCCGCACCGCGTCAACGGCACCAGCCAGTACGTCTGGCATCTCTTCGACAAGCTCGAAGATCTGCGACCTATCCTGAAATGACGTTCGGGAACGGCTTACAGATCCACCTTCTGTGCGGCGCCGGCGGCGCGGAGATCTCCGGCATCGATGCCTCACGGCCGCTCTCGCAGGATACGGTGGCGGGTCTGCGCCGCGCGCTCGCCGAGCATTGCGTGATCTTCCTGCGCGATCAGCAGCTGACGCCGGAGCAGCAGGAGACCTTCGCGCGTCACTTCGGCCCGCTTGCGCCGACCCCGTTCATCCAGCCGCTCGAAGGGCATCCCGACATGATGCGGATCGTGCGCGAGCCCGACGAGAAGAAGAAGCTGAATTTCGGCGGCCGCTGGCACAGCGACATGACGTTTTCTGCGGAGCCGGTGCTGGGAACGTGCCTCTACGCGCGCGAATCGCCCGAGGTCGGCGGCGATACGATCTGGTCGAACCAGATGCTCGCGTTCGAGGCGCTCTCGCCCGGGATGCGCGCAATGCTAGAGCGGCTGACCGTCCTGCACAGCGCGAAGCGTTCGTACGGCCCGCAGGGCACTTACGCGGACGACGATCTGAAGAGCATGCGCATCCAGGCGAGCGAGGCCGCGTTGAAGGAGCAGCCGCACCCGTGCATTCGCACGCACCCGGAAACCGGCCGCAGTATTCTTTTCATCAACTGGGTCTACGCGATCCGCTTCCAGGACATGACCGAGGAAGAATCCGCGCCGCTGCTCGAGTACCTGAATCGCCACTGCCAGCGGCCCGAGTTCCAGATCCGCTTTCGCTGGCGCAAGGGCTCGCTCGCACTCTGGGACAATCGCTCGACCCAGCATATCGCGGTCAACGACTATGCCGGGTACCGGCGCGTCATGGACCGCGTTACGATCGCCGGCGACCGGCCGTATTTCAGGGGAAATCAATGACTAAAAAAATGGGGTCCGTCCCTATTTTTCTTGCTGCGCTGGCGCTCGCGCCGGCGCTCGCTTTTGGCCAGGCCTGGCCGGCGAAACCGGTAAAACTGATCGCGCCGTACCCGCCGGGCGGCCAGACCGATCTCGTCTCGCGCTGGCTCGCGGACAAGCTGCAGCCGGTGCTCGGCCAGCCGGTCGTGGTCGAGAACAAGGCCGGCGCGCAAGGCATCGTCGGCATCGAAGCCGGGAAGAACTCGGCTGCCGACGGATACACGTTTGTCTATGCCAACGTTTCCAACATCAGCATCAACCCGCACGTCTACGAAAAGCTGCCGTACGACGGGCTTCGCGACTTGGCGCCGGTCACGCAGCTCGGCCTCACCGTGCTGGCGATGGTCGTTCCCTCGACGCTCCACGTGAAATCGCTGAAGGAGTTCATCGAGTACTCGAAGGCGAACCGCGGGAAGGTGAGCTTTGCTTCGTTCGGCGCGGGCTCGACGTCGCATATCTACGGCGAGATGCTCAAAGGCGCGGCGGGGATCGAGATGACCCACGTGCCGTACAAGGGCGCCGGTCCTGCAGTGCAGGACACGATGGCCGGGCACACGCAGATGGCGATCCAGGACCTCGGCTCGGTCGGCCCGCAC
>DASYPC010000182.1:0-13801 GCA_036007105.1 Burkholderiales bacterium
GGGCAACGTGACCTCGACCGAGATCGATTCAGCGACCCTGCCGCTTCCCGCCGCCGAGCGCGCGGCCGCGATCTTCGCCGCGCTGCGCTTTTCCCCCGGACGGATCGACGGCTCGGCGGTGAAGACGCGGGTGCGCATCACGGTCGGCGCAGAAGAACGAACAAAGGAGAACTGACGGTGCTGGTGGTCCGACTCGAACGGACGACCTGACGCTTACGAAGCGACTGCTCTACCAACTGAGCTACACCAGCGCGGGTCCGGATTGTAACGCGCCGGCGCGTCAGGTCCTTTCGGGCGCACCCTGCCAGAGCATTTCATACCCGAGCTCCTTGCTCTCGGAGCACATCTGCGCCAGCGCGCCGAATTTCGCGGCGAAGATCTCGTCGGCGTGCGATTTTTCGTGCTCCTCGAACGAGCGCCAGTAGGTGACGATCACGAAGTGCTCGTCCTCGCTGCGCGATGCGCCGAGCGAGCCTTCGTCCGAGACGAAGCCCGAGAACCGGAAAACCTGGCCGGCGATGAAGCCGCCCTTGTCGCCGCCGTACGTCTCCTTGACGACGTTGCACATCTCGCCGACGGCGAGCTCGACGTCCTCGAAGGCGACGCCGGGCCGCAGCTTGACGGTGTTGAAAAGCATCCGGGCGCCGAACGGTACGGTAATCGGTTCGAACATCGTCTCTCCTTCCGCTATGGGTTTGTCAGCCTGCCGCGGGGCACTCGCGCAGCTCGCTGCCGGGAAACTGCTGCGCGAGCTCGCCCAGCCTGGCGCGGATCGCCGCGTCCGCGCCCTGCAGCCGGAACGATACCTTCGTCACGACCGTCTCGCGCGGTGCGGCCTGCGCGCCGCGGACGCCTTTCTCGCGGACGGCCTCCAGCCGCACCTTCGCGGCGGCCTCCGTGCTGAACACCCCCAGAGACACCGCCCAGCGCATTTTTCCTTCCTCCTGCATCACGTGGTAGTCGTCCAGGCCGAATCCCTTCAGATTGTTGACGGCTTTCTGCGCGCCGGACTTTCCTTCCTTGGGCGGAATGAAAACCCACCAGTGCGCGGTTTCCTCGCTGCGCCGCGAGCTGAGGCGGGGTCCCAGCGCAAGCGGCTCGAGCGCCTGTTCCGCGCGCGGAGCGGCGGCGAGCGTGAAGGTCCCCCATTCGATGCAGGACGGCGGAGCCGGTTGTGCCGGCTGCGCGGCGGCCAGCTCCTGCGGCGACAGGATCTTGAGCTGCGCGGGATCGATCTGATTCGCAAGCGGCCGCGGATCCGAGCCCGGATCCGGGGGCGCGAGCGCGTAAGTCCACGCGAACAGGGATACGTTGGCGGCAACGAGAACCAGAAACGCGATGCGCGCACGGTTCACGCGTTGGCGATGCATGCCAGTCCTTCCAGCACGAGGTTCTCTACATAGCGGCCGGGCACGCTGAGCCGCTCGATCAGCGCCTGGCCGCCGCCGCCGGAAACCAGGCAGACGCCCGCGCCGCCCATTGCGCGGAACATGCGCTCGACCGCGCCGGCCTGCGCCTGCCGGCATCCGCTTTCGATCGCGTCGAGCGTGTTCCGCGGCAGCTCGCGGAATTGGCCTTCCTGCAGCGGCAGCCGCCCGGTGTGCTCGTGCAGCACGAAGCGCATCAGCTCGATCCCGGGCAGGATCAGGCCGCCGAGAAATTCGCCGTCGGGCGAAAGCGCATCGACGGTGGTCGCGGTGCCCGCGTTCACCACGACGCACGGCCCCGGCTGCAGCGCGCGCGCGGCGATCAGCGCCGCCCAGCGGTCGGGACCGAGCTGCTCGGGCCGCTCGTAGCGGCTGCGAACCCCGCAGCGCTCAGCCTCGCCGCGTACCCATTCGGGCGTCGCGTCGAAGATGCTGGTCCAGTTGATCAGCAGCTGCTGCGCGCCTTCGCCCGCGACGTTGGAGATGACGATGCGCGAAGGGTTCTCGTGGGTCACCGAGAACGGATTGATATGGTCGCTCGACGCGGCAAACTCGATCAGCGACACGGACGCTACGCTGGCCCACGCGCGGCCATCGTGCCAGCCCCACTTGACCCGCGAATTCCCGGCGTCGATGGCGAGCTTCATGCCGGCCGGGCCGAGAGCACGCGGGCCGAATGCAGTGTGCGCACGCCTTCGCGCGTGCGTACCCGCAGCGCGCCGTCCTCCGCCACGCCCGCGTGGACCCCGGAGACGACGCTGCCGTCGGCGAGACGCAGGCGGATGCGGTGCCCGGCGTGCGCGTGCAGCGATTCCCACTCCGCGCGCAAGCAGGCGAGCCCGGACGCGTCGAACGAATCGAGCACGTCCAGCAGCTCGCACGTCATTCGGCCGATGAGCAGATTGCGCGGCGGCAAGGGCTGGATGAGCTCTTCCAGCGTGGCAGCGCGGCGGCGAACGCGCGGGTCGGTCGCGGAGCGATAGTTGACGCCGATGCCTATGATGGCGACCACGCCCCCATGCTGCACGCGGGTCTCGATCAGGATGCCGCCGAGCTTCGCGCCTCCCGGCGCGAGCAGGTCGTTCGGCCATTTGAGTGCGATGCCGGGCGCCCCGGCGGCTCGCAGCGCGCGTGCAACCGCCACGCCGGCGGCGAGCGATGCGCCGCCGAGCTCGCGCGGCGCGCGGCGCATGCGCCGGCGCAAGGAAAAGCAGATTCCCGCACCAGGCACCGCGTGCCAGCGCCTGCCGTGACGGCCGCGTCCGGCGCTCTGGTAGTCGGCGGCGAGCAGGCAGGGAAAGTCGCGGTCTTCGCCTTCCAGCAGCTGCGTGTTGGTGGAGTCGCACGACGACACGACCTCGATCTCGATCTCGCGGGCGCGCGCGCCGAGCGCCGCGACGATCGCCGCGGCGTCGAGACGCTCCCGCCCTGCGGATACCGATTCCATCGGGTGAGTTTACGCGCTGCCGAAAACGAATCCGCGGCCCGGTGCCGCGGCGAACAAAGCGCGCGTGTATTCGTGCTTCGGGGCGCTGAACACGTCCTCCGCCGGGCCGTACTCGACCACCTCGCCCCTGGACATCACCGCGATGTGATCGCAGATCTGCGCGGCGACGCGCAGGTCGTGGGTAATGAAGAGCATCGCGAGCTGCAGGCGCGTGCGGATCTCCTCGAGCAGCGCGAGCACCTGCGCCTGCACGGAGACGTCGAGCGCCGACACCGCCTCGTCTGCGACGAGCAGCTCGGGCTCGGTCGCAAGCGCGCGCGCGATGCAGATGCGCTGGCGCTGGCCGCCGGAAAACTGGTGCGGGTAACGCTCGAGCGACGCCGCATCCATCCGTACCAGCTCCATCAGGCGGCGCGCGCGCTCGAGGGCCTGCGGGCGCGGAACGCCTTGGTTGAGCGGCCCCTCGATGATCGCCTCACCGACGGTGCGCCGCGGATTGAGCGAGCGGTAGGGATCCTGGAACACGATCTGCACGCGCCGCCGGTACGGCCTGAGCGCGCGGTGACTCAGGGCGGCAATGTCGATGTCGTGCACGCGGATCTCGCCGGCGCTCGGATCGATAAGCCGGACGATGCAGCGCGCGACCGTCGACTTGCCGGAGCCCGATTCGCCGACGATGCCGAGTGTCTGCCCGCGCCGCACGGTCAGCGACACGCCTTTCGCGGCCGGAACCTCGCGCCGGCGGGCGAGCCACGACCGATCGACGTACGTCTTGCCGAGGTTGCGCGTCTCGAGCACCATCGGCGACCGCTCATCGACCTTGCGGCCGTGCGGCTGCAGCGTCGGCACCGCGGCGATCAGCATGCGCGTGTAGTCATGGCGCGGTTGCTTCAGCACCTCGTCGCGGGTACCGAGCTCCACCAGCTGGCCGAGACGCAGCACTGCGACGCGGTGCGCGATCTCCGCGACCACTCCGAAGTCATGCGTGATGAAGAGCACTCCGGTGCCGTGTCGCGCCTGCAGCGCGCGGATCAGCGCAAGGATCTGCGCCTGCGTCGTCACGTCGAGCGCGGTGGTCGGCTCATCGGCGATCAGCAGCACCGGATCGAGGATCAGCGCCATCGCGATCATGATGCGCTGCCGCTGGCCGCCCGAGAGCTGGTGGGGGTACGAAGCGATCATGCGCTCGGGCTCGGGCAGCAGCACCTCGCGCACGGTGTCGAGGATTTTCGCGCGCCGTTCCTGCGCGGAGAGCTTCGCATGCTCGACGAGCACCTCGTCGAGCTGGTCGCCGCAGCGCATGACCGGGTTGAGCGCGGTCATCGGCTCCTGGAAGATCATCGACATGCGCGCCGCGCGCAGCTCGCGCAGCCGCTCCGGCGACGCGCGCGCCGTGTCCTCGCCTTCGAGCAGCGCAGCGCCGCCCGTGATCGCCAGCGTGCGCGGCAAGAGGCCCATGATTGCCTGCGCGATCACCGACTTGCCCGAGCCGGATTCGCCGACCAGGCAGACGATCTCGCCGCGATCGACCGCGAAGGAGACCTTCGACGCCGCCTCCTTGCGGTCGCTGCCGGGGGGCAGGGCGATCGTCAGCTCGCGCACTTCGAGCACGCTCATACGCGCTTCGCCATTTTCGGATCGAGCGTGTCGCGCAGGCCATCGCCGAGGATATTGACCGCGAGGACCGTCACCGCGAGGAATACGCCCGGGAAGAACACGTTGTGCGGAAACTCGATGAACTGCACCCGTCCCTCGGCCATGATGTTGCCCCAGGTCGGGATGTCCGGCGGCAGGCCGACGCCGAGGAACGACAGGATCGCCTCGATGAGGATTCCGTTGGCGCAGATGAATGTGCCTTGCACGATCAGCGGCGCGATCGTGTTCGGCAGGATGTGGCCGAACATGATCTTCAGGGTCGGCGTGCCGAGCGCGATCGCGGCCTCCACATAGGGCTCCTCGCGGATCGTCAGCACCAGAGAGCGCACGAGCCGCGTGACGCGCGGGATCTCCGGCACCGCGATCGCGGCGATCACGGTCGCCAGGCTCGCGCCCCACAGCGCCACCAGCGCGATCGCGATCAGGATCGCCGGGATCGCCATCACGCCGTCCATCACGCGCATCAGGATTCCATCGAGCCAGCGCAGGTAGCCCGCGCTGAGGCCGAACGCGATGCCGAACGCGAGCGCCACCAGCGCGGTAAACAGCCCCACGATGAGGGACACGCGCGTGCCGTAGATCACGCGGCTGTAGATGTCGCGCCCGAACGAATCCGATCCCATCAGGAACTTGTGCTGCAGCGTATCGCCCTCGAGCGTGGTGATTTCTCCGGCCTTGCCCGGAAGCAGGTCGCGGCTTCCGGCATCGAACAGCGACGGATCGACCGTGCCGAGCCAGGGTGCCGCGAGCGCGATGATCACCAGAACGACGAGCGCGGTTCCGCCGAGCCGCACCGACCAGCTGCGATGCAGGCGCTGCCACATCGTCTCGTGGCGGCGCACCGCCGCCGCCTCGACCGAGAGCGCCTCGTACTGCTTCAGGCCCGGCGCGTCCATGTCAGTAGCGGATGCGCGGGTCGAGGAACACGTACGACAGGTCGACCAGCAGGTTGATGAGGACGTAGGCGAAGGAGAAGAACAGGATCACGCCCTGGATGGTCGGAAAGTCGCGCGCCAGCACCGCATCCACAGTGAGCCGTCCGAGACCGGGAATCGCGTACACCGATTCGGTGACCACGACGCCGCCGATCAGCAATGCGACGCCGATGCCGATCACGGTGACGATCGGCACCGCCGCATTCGCGAGCGCGTGACGCACGAGGACGCGCAGCTCGGGCAGCCCTTTGGCGCGCGCCGTGCGGATGTAGTCCTCGCCGAGCGCTTCGAGCACCGAAGCGCGCGTCACCCGCGCGATCAGCGCGACGTAGATGATCGAGAGCGTAAAGGCGGGCAGCAGCAGGTGCTTCAGGTACAGCCAGAACCCGTCCGCGAGCCGGTGGTATCCCTGCACCGGGAGCCACCCGAGCTGCAGCGACACGAACCAGATCAGCAGATAGGCGAGCACGAAGATGGGGATCGAAAACCCCAGCACCGAGAAACCCATCAGCGCGCGGTCGAACCAGCCGCCGAAACGCCACGCGGCAAGCACGCCGAGCGGCACCGATACGAGCACCGCAAACAGCGTCGTCAGCGCAGCGAGCGAGATCGTCGGCTCGAGGCGCTGCCCGATGAGCGCGGTCACCTTCTGCTTGTAGTAGAACGATTCGCCGAGATCACCCGAGAGCAGGTTGCCGAACCAGATGCCGAACTGCACCACGATCGGCCGGTTGAGCCCGAGGCTCTCGCGGATGCGCTCGATCTGCTCGGTATTCGCCGCATCGCCGGCGAGGATCGCCGCCGGATCGCCCGGCGTCAGCCTCAGCATCAGGAACACGAGCACCGCGACGATCAGCAGCACGGGGATCGTTGCGAGCAGGCGCCGGGCGAGAAAGGTGTACACGGGCGGAAAAGAAACGGCTCCGGAGTTTACCCCGGAGCCGTCGCCATCCCTCGCGCGTTCAGTTCTTCTTCAGGTTCCAGTAGAAATTCCCGGTCTGCTTGAAGAAGCCCGTGACGTTCTTGCGCGCCGCGAGCGGCGCGTCGAACTCGCCGAGCGGCACGTGCGTGCCGACCTCGAACGCGCGCACCTGGATCGCCTCGGCGAGCTTCTTTTTCTTCGCCTCGTCGGTCTCGCGCATGAATTGCGCGCGCAGCTCGACGATCTTCTCGTCCTTGCCCCAGCCGAACCAGCCGGACTGCTCGCCGCGCGTGTCGAGCGCCGCGTTGGCGATCGGGTTCCAGATGTCGGGACCCTGCCAGGCGGTGAGGAACATGTTCCAGCCGCCCTTGTCGATCGGGTCCGTCTTGGCGCGGCGGCCGCCCAGCGTCTGCCAGTCCATCGCCTGCAGGTCGACCTTGAACCCGGCCTGCCGCAGCAGCTGCGCCGCGACGTCGGGAAGCTTCTGGATCGCGGCAAGGTCGGTCGGCTTCATCAGCACGACCGGCGTGCCGTCATACCCGGAGGCCTTGAGCAGCTCCTGCGCCTTCTTCATGTTCGATTTCGACTGGATGTCGCTCCCGGCCGGGCTCGCGTACGGCGTGCCGCAGGTGAACATCGACGGGCAGGTGTGATAGAGCTCCTTCACGCCCACCTGCGCTTTGAGGAACGGCTCCTGCGCGAACGCCGCCAGCACCGCCTGCCGCACCTTCGCGTTGTCGAACGGCTTGTGCAGGTGGTTGAAGCGCGCCATGTACTGCAGCGGCGGGCTGTACGTATAGACGGTGATGCTCGGGTCCTTCTTCAGCGCCGGGACGTGCTCGAACGCCGGCTGCTCGAGGATGTCGACCTCGCCCTTTTGCAGCGCGCTGACCTGCGCCTGCGCATCGCGCAGCGCGAGGTTCCACTCGACGCGCTCGACAAACACCAGCTTGCCGCCGGTCGACCCCGAAGGCGGCTCCTTGCGGGGCACGTACTTCGGATTCCGCACGTACACGGCCTTGTCGCCCGGCTTGAATTCCTCTTTTTTGAACAGGTACGGACCCGAGCCGATGTGCTCTTCGATCTGCTTGAACGCATCGGTTTCGGCGATGCGCTTGGGCATGATGAACGGCACGTTGGACGACGGCTTGCCGAGTGCCTCGAGCACGAAGCCGCACGCTTCGCGCAGGAAGATGCGGAACGTGTCCGGCGCCGGAGAATCCATGCGATCGACGAAAGTGAACAGCGCCGTTCCCATCGCGTCGCGCTTGCCCCAGCGCGCGATCGAGGCCGCGACGTCTTCGCCCGTCACCGGCTTGCCGTCATGGAATTCCAGGCCCTTCCTCAGCTTGAACGTCCACAGCCGGTTGTCCGGACTCACCGTCCAGGACTCGACCATCTGCGGCTTGACCTGGTTCTTCTCGTCCGAGCCGAACAGCGTGTCGTAGATCATGTAGCCGTGATTGCGGCTCATGTACGCAGTGGTCCAGATCGGGTCGAGGATCGCGAGGTTCGAGTGCGGCACGATGCGCAGGACCTTGGAATCGCCCTGCGCGGTTGCGGCGCCGGACCCTGCGGCGAGAGTCGCGGCGACTGCAGCCGCCGCCGCGATGCGTGAAATGGTCATCTTGAACCCCTCCAAGAGTGGACGGCGCACGATATCCTATCGCCCTTTCAGCGGCAAGGAGTGCGGGTGGCGAAGCAATTCGACGTGGTGTTCCGCGAGGTCGAGGTGTACGACGGCACCGGCGCGCCGCCAGTCACCGCCGACGTGGCGATCGCGGGCGACCGGATTGCCGCGCTTGGCTCGGCGCCGGGAAGCGCGCGCGAGACGGTGGATGGCCGAGGACTCGCGCTCGCGCCCGGTTTCATCGACGTCCACACGCACGACGATCTTGCCGCCGTGAAGCATCCCGACATGGCGTTCAAGCTGCAGGGCGGCGTGACGACCTGCATCGTCGGCAACTGCGGATTCGGCGCCGCCCCGTTCGACGCAGCGTTCGGCCCCGGCTCGGTGCTGGGGAAGGCGCTGGGTTCGGCGATCGAGGCGTGGAACGGTTATCGCGGCTACGCCGAAAACCTCGAGCGCAATCCTCCCGGGACGAACATCGGGATGCTCATCGGGCATGGCACCGCGCGGCTGGCGGCGATGGGAAATGAAAACCGCGCTCCCACCCCTGCAGAGATGGCAGCGATGAAGGCCACCTTCCGCGAAGGGCTCGATGCGGGCGCGCTCGGATTTTCTTCCGGCCTCGTCTATGACCCGGGGCGTTTCGCTGCGACCGACGAGCTGATCGAGCTGGCGACGCTCTTGCGCGGGACTGGAGCGCTCTATGCGACGCACATGCGCGATGAGGGCCAAGGACTGCCGGGATCGGTGCGCGAGGCGATCGAGATCGGCGAGAAAGCCGGGATCCCGGTACAGATCTCGCACCACAAGGCGTCCGGACGCACCGCGTGGGGGAAGGTCGGCGAATCGCTCAAGCTGATCGAAGCCGCGCAGCGCCGCGGGCTCGACGTGCACGCCGACCAGTATCCGTACACCGCGGGAAGCACGATTCTTGCGGCCGTGTTCCGCGACGGAAAGCTGCGCGGCGTCGTGGGCGACTTGCTTGCCTCCGACGTCGTGATTGCGTCTTCGGCGCAGCATCCGCAATGGGAGGGGCAGTCCCTCGCCGCGCTGGCCGACGAGATGAAATGCCGGCCCGAGGAGGCGGCAGCACGGGTGCTCGCCGAGGATTCCGGCGTCACCGTGATCCTGCACGCGATGTGCGAAGACGATGTGCGCACGGTGATGCGCCATCCGAGCACGATGATCGGTTCGGACGGCATTCCGACGCTCAAAGGAAAGCCGCATCCGCGGCTCTACGGCACGTTCGCTCGCGTGCTCGGCCGCTACGCGCGGGACGAAGGGCTGTTTTCGCTGGCCGAAGCGGTGCATCGTATGACCGGACTCGCGGCGCGCAAGTTCGGCCTGCATGACCGGGGCGTATTGAAAGCAGGCGCGGTCGCGGACCTCGTGCTCTTCGACCCGCGACGTATCATCGACCGCGGCACGTTCGAGGATCCCCACCGCACGCCCGATGGAATCGAGGCCGTCTATGTGAACGGTGTAAAGGCGATCGCCGGCGGAAAGCCGACGGACGCGCGCGCAGGGCGCGTCCTGCGCCGCGGCCACTAGCAGGAGACGGGCTTGGCGCGAATCGCAATCGGCGGGCTGCAGCACGAGACCAATACGTTTGCTCCGGCGAAGGCCGACTACACCGCGTTCGAAGCCGGCGGCGGCTGGCCGGGCGTGCAATACGGCGACCCGCTTTTCGACGCGGTGGCGGGCGCGAATATCCCGGCGCAGGGCGCGATCGAAGCGCTGCGCAGCTCGGGCCATACGCTCGTCGCGACGGCCTGGGCTGCCGCGAGTCCATCGGCGCACGTCACGAGCGACGCGTTCGAGCGCATCGCCGGCGAGCTGGTGCGTCGACTGCAGCCGGCCGGTCCCGTCGAGGGGGTCTACCTCGACCTGCATGGCGCGATGGTGACCGAAGCGCATGACGACGGCGAAGGCGAGCTGCTGCGCCGTGTGCGCCAGGCGGTGGGTCCGCGCGTGCCGATCGCCGCGAGCCTCGACCTGCATGCCAACGTCACGCGCGCGATGATCGAGACCGCGGACGCGCTGGTTGCCTATCGCAGCTATCCGCACATCGACATGGCCGAGACGGGTGCGCGCGCCGCGCGGCTGCTGGAGCGCATGCTGCGCACGGGCGAAAAGCTCTCGCATCGCCATCGCGGGTTCGACTTCCTCACCGGCATCCCGTCGCAATGTTCGTTCATGGAGCCGGGACGCAGCCTCTATCGCGAGCTCGGTGCACTCGAAGCACGCAGCGACGTCGTGCTGTCGTTCACGCCGGGCTTCCCGATGGCGGATTTCGATGAATGCGGAATGGCGGTGTTCGGCTACGGGCAGAACGCGAAGCAGGTGGACGCCGCGGTGGATGCGCTGCGCGCTGCGGTGGCCGATTCGGAAGGAGATTTCGCGCTCGACCTGCACTTGCCGGATGATGCGGTCAAGCGGGCGATGCAGCGCGGCGAGCCGGGTGCGCCGGTCGTGCTCGCGGACACGCAGGACAACCCAGGCGCGGGCGGCAACGGCGATACCACGGGGCTGCTGGCGGCGCTGGTGCGACAGAACGCACGGGAAGCGACGCTCGGATTGCTGATCGACCCGCAGTCCGCGGCCGTCGCGCACGAGGCAGGGCAGGGCGTGTCGCTTGCGTTTGCGCTCGGTGGGCGCTCGCGCATCCCGGGGGATTCGCCGTTTGCAGGCGAATTTACGGTCGAGCGCCTCGGCGACGGGCGCTTCACGTGCACCGGGCCGATGTTCCGCGGCTTTCGCATGAACCTCGGGCCGATGGCGCTGCTGCGCAGCCGTGCGGCGCCCGGCGTGCGGGTCGTGCTCGCGTCGAGAAAATGCCAGGCCGCCGACCAGGAGATGTTCCGTCACCTCGGCGTCGAGCCGCGGCGCGAGCGCGTGATGGGGCTGAAGAGCTCGGTGCATTTCCGCGCCGACTTCGAGCCGATCGCGAAAGAGGTGCTGGTCGTGAAGGCGCCGGGACCCGCGCTCGCCGATCCGGCGGAATTCAAATGGACGAAGCTGCGCAAGGGGATGCGGATGCGCCCTCTGGGTCCCGCCTACGGCGGATGAGAACGATCCAGGCGAACGTTGCGCTGCTCGTCGCGCTTGCTCTTTCGTTCGCCGCGCACGCGTTCGACCTGCAGGGCCATCGCGGCGCGCGCGGTCTCGCGCCGGAGAACACGCTTCCCGCGTTCGAGCGCGCGCTCGCGCTCGGCGTCACGACGCTCGAGCTCGATATCGCGATCACCAGCGACGGAGTGCTGGTGATCCACCACGACAGCACGCTCAACCCGGACACCACGCGCGATTCGACCGGCCGGTTCCTCGAGCGGCGCGGCCCGCCGATCCGTTCGCTTTCCTGGGCAGAGCTGCAAACCTACGACGTCGGGCGGCTGAAACCGGGCAGCGACTACGGCAAGAGATATCCGGAGCAGCAACCGGTCGACGGGACGCGCATTCCCAGGCTTTCCGACCTGTTCGACCTGGTGAAGCGCCTGGGCGACGACAAGGTGCGCTTCGACATCGAAACGAAGCTCACTCCAACGAAGCCCGAAGAAACCGTTGCGCCCGAGCCGTTCGCTCGCGCGCTGGTTGCAGAGATTCGCAAAGCCGGCATGGCAGCGCGCTCGCAGATTCAATCGTTCGACTGGCGCACGTTGCAGGTCGTGCAGGCGATCGCGCCGGAGATCCCGACCGTATACCTGACCGCGCAGCAAAGCTGGCTCGACAACATCGGCGCAACCCAGCCCGAGGGCTCCATTTGGACCGCCGGATTTCAGTACAAGGAGCACGGCTCGGTGCCGAAGATGGTGAAAGCGGCCGGCGGCAGCTACTGGTCAGCCTACTTTGGCGACCTCGATCCACAGAAGATCAAGGAAGCCCAATCGCTCGGCCTGAGGGTGGTCGTGTGGACGGTCAACGATCCCGCGGTCATGTCGCGGATGCTCGACTGGGGCGTCGACGGGCTGATCACCGACCGACCGGATCTCGCGCGCAAGGTGCTCGAGGCGCGCGGCGTACGCTGGCGTTGAACGGGAAGAGCTATGCCGGACCAGGCCAGGCGAGTTGCGCCGGCCGCAACTGCTCCAACGCGCGGCAAAGACGAAAGACGCCGGCGTCGTCGAATCTCCGGCCGATGACCTGCACGCCGATGGGCAAGCCCTCGGCGCTGAAAGTCCAGTTCAGCGAAGCCGCCGGCTGCTCGGACATGTTGTAGGGAATGGTGAAAGCAATGTGCGGCAGCGCGTTATGCGGGTCGTTTCCGGGACACGCGAGCTCGGCTTCGTAAGGCAGGATCGGTGACGTGGGCGAAAGCACGAAGTCGTACGCCTGCGTCGCCGCGATCGTTTTCTCCCGCAACGCGACGTAACTGCTGTATGCCGCGAATACGTCGCGCCCGGTGAAGTCCTTAGCACGCCAGGTGCACCATTCGACAATGAACGGAAGCACCTTGGCTTGCTTCGCTGCGGGCAACTGGACGAAGTCGCTGTGCGAGCGCGCTTCGAGAAAGCGCGCCATGCCGTCGAGGAGCTCGGGCGTGAGAAACGACGTCATCTCCTCGACGCTCGCACCCGCTCCGGCAAGCGCCTTCGCCGCAGCCTGTGCGGCTGCCGCGACCTGGGGATCGACGGGCAACCCGGCTTTCATGTCCGGAAGAAACCCGATGCGCAGCTTCTTGACGTCGATTCGTTCAAGGTCGGCCGCGAAGTCTCTGGGGTCATACGGCAGGCTCATGAAATCGCGCGCGTCGGGTTTCGCGAGCGCACTCAGGAACAGGGCGCTGTCGCCGACCGAGCGAGTCATCGGGCCAGCGACACGGCCTATGTAGGGCGGGTAGATCGGGATCCGCCCGAGGCTCGGCTTCAGCGCGAAGATGCCGCAATGCGTCGCCGGCAGCCGGACCGAGCCGCCGATGTCGGTGCCGATGTGCAGCGGCGCGTAGCCCGCGGCAGCGGCCGCGCCCGCTCCCGAACTCGAGCCGGAAGTGTTGCGATCGAGCTTCCAGGGGTTGCGCGTGATCCCGTGAATGCTGGATAGCCCGGAGGAAAGCATCCCGTAATCGGGCATCGTCGTCTTGCCGAGGATCACGCAGCCCGCCTCGCGCGCCCGCGCCGAAGGGGGTGCGTCTGCCGGCTGGGCCGCGGCGTCCTCGTTTGCGCGCGTGCCGATCGGCGCGGGGTCCCCGCGCGTGTAGATATTTTCCTTGATCGTGACCGGGATACCGTCGAGCGGCGACAGAGGCCGCCCTGCGCGCCAACGCTCTTCGGCCGCGCGTGCGGCAGCGGCCGCACCCTCGCGATCCACGCGGTACATGGCGTTGAGTGTTGCCTCGCACGCGTCGATGCGCTCGAGACAAGCGCGCGTGACGTCTACAGGCGACAGCGCGCGGCTCGCATATCGCGCCGCGAGCTCGGCAGCGGACAATTCGTGCAGCCCGGCCATCGTCTTCGCATCATACAATTGCGGCCCTATGAGACACCTTTTTGTTTCACTTATATTGCTCGCCGGCCTGCAGGCTCCGGTGCAGGCACAGCAGGAGATCCAGTTCTGGCACGCGATGGGCGGCGTCCTCGGCAACTCGCTGGACCTTCTCGTGCAGCGCTTTAACGAGTCGCAGCAGGACTATCGTGTCGTCGGCGTCCACAAGGGCAGCTACGAAGACACGATGATCGCAGCGCTTGCCCAGCATCGCATCGGCACCGGGCCGCACATCGTGCAGGTCTCCGAGATCGGCACCGCGCACATGATGGTCGCGCCGAGCGCATACGTCCCGGTCTGGCAGGT
>DASYPC010000183.1:0-1559 GCA_036007105.1 Burkholderiales bacterium
ACCTCGGCGCGGACTGGGTGAGCGGCGACACGCGCCAGGGCGCGCGCGTCATGGTGACGCGGCTGCACGTGCGCTACACGCCCGAGAGTTTCCCCGAGGACCTCGCGTTCCAGGAGACCGCCGACCGGCAGAACTTCCAGACCCGCTACGTGCTGCAGCACCCGGCGAAGATCGAGCCTGAGTCGTGTGCTGCGGCCGCGCCGTATCTGAAGTCGGTCCTCGAGCGCAAGGAAAAAGAAGCGCAGACGCTCGCCTCGCTCACCGGCTGGGACATCGCGGCGATTCGCGTAAAGAACGGCCTCGGGCCGAACGACGCGGCGTTCTGGCAGCGCGTCTGGCGGCGCCTGCGCGATGGCGAGCAGCAGATCTCGAAGTAGCGCCATGTCGCTCCGCCTGCCGCGGGACGCTCGCATCTGGCAGATCGCTTTCCAGGCGATCCTGCTCTCGGTCGGCGTGCTGGTGCGCGACTTCTCGCTTGCCGCGTCGCAGATGGCGCTTTGCTTCGCCGCGGGCCTCGCGACCCAGGCACTGTGGATCCGCATGCTCGGCCTGCGCAACGTCGGCTACCTGTCGGCGGTGATCACCTGCTTCGGGTTGTCGCTGCTGCTTCGCGCCGATAGCCTGTGGGTGCATCCGCTTGCTGCGGCAATCGCGCTCTCGGCGAAGTTCACGCTGCGCTTTCGCGGCAAGCACCTGTTCAACCCGGCGAATCTCGGCGTGGTCGCCGCCGTGCTGCTGCTGCCGGGGGCGTGGATTTCGCCCGGGCAATGGGGCAGCGACCTCGCGCTCGCCGCGTGGTTCCTCGCGCTCGGCGGGTTCGTCGCGAGCCGCGCGCAGCGCGCCGACACGAGCTGGGTGTTTCTCGTCGCGTATCTGCTCCTGATCGGCCTCTGGTACCTGTGGCTCGGCAAGAGCTTCGCCTCGTGGATGCATCACTTGCAGAGCGGGGCGCTGCTGCTGTTCGCGTTTTTCATGATTTCCGATCCGATGACGACGCCGGATCGCCGCTCGGCGCGCATCCTGCACGCGGTGTGCGTCGCAGCAGTCGCGTTCGCCTGGCAGTTCCTGCTCTACAAGCCGAACGGACTGATCTGGGCGCTGTTCTTCTGCGTGCCGCTGGTGCCGTTGCTCGATGCGTTGCTGCCGGGCAAGCGCTTTCGCTGGCGCGAGCCTGCGGAGCCGGCTGCTACAATCGCGCGAAAGGATTCGTGGAGCACAGCGCGTTAACCCCTTGCAACTCGTGATCGACCCCGCATGACGTTCACGCAGGATCTCGAGATCTGGACGCTGATCGTGAATGCGTCCATCGTCGTGAAGGCGGTGCTGGCGCTGCTGCTCATTGTCTCGTTCCTCTCCTGGATGTTCATCTTCCGCAAGTGGTTCGGCATCCGCCGCGCGCGAGTGCAGACCGATGGCTTCGAGCGCGAGTTCTGGAGCGGCAACGACCTGCAGGCGCTCTACCAGGGCTCGGTCAACGCGCGCCACACGATCGGCTCGCTCGAGCGCATCTTCGAGGCGGGCTTTCGCGAGTTCACGAAGCTGCGCAGCCAGCGCACGTC
>DASYPC010000184.1:0-4658 GCA_036007105.1 Burkholderiales bacterium
CCTTGCCGGATCGCGAGCGACACGCCATTGATGATCTTCGTCTTGCCGAAGCTCTTGTGCACGTCGCGCAGCTCGATCGCGTTCGCGCTCATGCTTGCCTCGCGAGCAGATCATGCTGGATCGCGCCCCAGCGCTCGCCGACCAGGCGCGAGGCGTAGCGCAGCGCGACGATGCCGGCGGCGAGGACCAGCGCAAAGCCGATCCACGGCGGCGTCGTGCGCGCATCGAATGACATCCCGAACACATTGAGGACGGTGCTCGCCCCTTGCTCGGAAAGCCGGTAGACCATCTCGACGATGCCGATCAGGCCCACCATCGCGATGAGCCCGGCGCCGGCGGCAAGCGCGTACGGGACCGCGAGCTCGCGCAGGCGCCGCGCGCGGATCAGCGGGATCTGCATCAGCAAGAGCGACGCGATACCCCCCGGCGCATAGAGCACCATCGTCACGAAGAAAAGCCCGAGGTAGAGCAGCCACGCCTTCGTGAAACCGGAGAGCGCCACCACGAAGAAGATGAACACGATCGCGCCGAGGATCGGACCGAGAAAGAACGGGACGCCGCCGATGTAGGTGGCGATCAGCACGCCGCCCGAGCGGATCGCAGAGACATTCTCGGCGGATACGATCTCGAAGTTGATGCAGGACAGTGCACCCGAGACGCCGGCGAAGAACGACGCCAGCACGAGCTGGATGAACCGCACTTTCTGCGTGTCGTAGCCGACGAACTCGGCGCGCTCGGGGGTGTCGCGCACCGCGTTCGCCATGCGCCCGAGCGGCGTCTGCGTCAGCGCGAACATCGCGATGATCGAGAGGAAGCACCAGACCGCGACGAGGTAGTAGACCTGGATCGCGGGGCCGTACGTAACGCCCAGGAACGGTTGCCCGACGACCCGGTTCGTCGAGACCCCGGCCTCGCCGCCGAAAAATCCCGGAAACATCAGCACGCAGGCAAACACCATCTCGCCGATGCCGAGCGAGATCAGCGCAAACGTCGTGCCCGCGCGGCGCGTGGTGACGTAGCCGAACAGAATCCCGAACGCCATTCCGGACAGACCGCCGATCAGCGGCAGCAGTGTCACCGGGAACGGGAACGCGCCCTTGCCGATCAGGTTCAGCGCATGCACCGAGAGAAATGCGCCGAGGCCCGAGTACACCGCGTGGCCAAACGAGAGCATGCCGCCCTGGCCGAGCAACATGTTGTAGCTGAGCGCGAAGATGATCATCGTGCCCATCTGGATCAGCATCGTCAGCGCGAAGCCGCCGCTGAACACGAGCGGCGCGACGAGGAACACGAGCGCCATCGCGCCCCAGATCAGCCAGCGCCCCAGGTTGAGCGGCTCGTACCTCATCCCTCGCGCGTCCCCATCAGGCCGGTCGGCCGGAAGATCAGCAGCAGCACCATCAGCAGGTACGGCAGCACGGGCGCGACCTGCGACATCTTGATTCCGGCGACCAGGTTCCAGTCGAGCGCCACGGCGAACGTCTGCATGCAGCCGATCAGCAGCGAAGCGATGAACGCGCCGGCGAGCGACCCCATGCCGCCGACCACGACGATGACGAAGATGATCGGCCCGACCGACGCTGCCATTCCCGGCTCGGTAACGAATGCGTTGCCGCCGATCACGCCCGCAAGCCCTGCGAGCGCGGTGCCGCCGCCGAAGACGAGCATGAACACGCGCGGCACGTTGTGCCCGAGCGCTTCGACCGTCTGCGGATGCGTAAGCGCCGCCTGGATCACGAGTCCGATCCTCGTACGCGTCAGCGCGAGCCAGATCGACACCAGCATCGCGATCGACACGAGCATCATGAAGCCGCGGTAGGTCGGATACTGCGAGGTGAAGATCGTGAACAGCGGCCCGTCCAGGTCCGGCGGGATCCGGTAGTCGACTGCCGAGCGCCCCCAGACCAGGTGCACCGCTTCCTCGATCAGGTACGCGAGGCCGAACGTGAAGAGCAGCTCCGCCACGTGGCCGTGCTTGTGTACCTGGCGCAGGCCCCAGCGCTCGATCAGCATGCCGATCGCGCCGACCAGCGCCGGCGCGAGCACGAGCGCCGGCCAGAAGCCGATCTTGATGCTGATCTGGTAGGCGAAGTACGCCCCGAGCATGTAGAAGCTCGCGTGGGCGAAATTGAGCACGCCCATCAGCGAGAAGACGAGCGTGAGGCCCGAAGACAGCATGAACAGCAGCAGCCCGTAGCTGATGCCGTTCAGCGTCTGGACGAGAAAGAACTCCATGGGCGGAAAGAAACGGGGAGCGGTTTACCGCTCCCCGTTGTCGTTTTGTCTCTCTACTCGCTCCCGGTCACGGGCGCTTCATCTGGCAACTGGTCGGTACCGCGGACGTGAATCCTTCCATGCGCGCATCGGTGACCGGCGCAAGGCCGCTGCCTTCCATGTCGATCTTCGCCTCCTTGGGTCCGCCCTTGGCGGCCGACTTGACCAGCGTCAGCACGTACAGCGGCTGGATCAGCTGGTGGTCGCTCTTGCGCATCTCGACTTCACCCAGGTCGCCCTGGTACTTCATGCCTTCGAGCGCGAGCGCGACCGCCTTCGGCTCGGCGGACTTCGCCTGCGCGATCGCTCTTGCGAACATCTCCCACATGATCTTGCCGCGCAGGAAGTAGAAGTCCGGATTGCCCTTCGGCGCCTGCTTGCGGTAATCCGCGTCCCACTTGGCGGCCTTGTTGTTGGCCACGTTCGAGTGGTACTCGGCGATGATCTTCACCTTGCCCGCCGCCGCCTCGCCCATCGCGGTCGGCGTGCCGAGGCCGCCTGCGTAGTAGGTATACCAGTCGACGCTCAGCCCGGCCTCCTTGCCGGCCTTGACGAGCAACGACATGTCGTTGCCCCAGTTGCCCGTGATCACGCTGTCCGCGCCCGACTGCTTGATCTTGGCGATATACGGCGCGAAATCCTTCACCTGGCCGAGCGGATGCAGGTCATCGCCGACGATCTGCACGTCGGGGCGCTTGCGCGCCAGCATTTCGCGCGCCGCCTTCTTGACGGCCTGGCCGAACGAGTAGTCCTGGTTGAGCAGGTATACCTTCTTGATGTTCTTCTGCCCCGCCATGTACGTCGTCAGCGATTCCATCTTCATGTCGGCGTTCGCGTCGAAGCGGAAATGCCAGAACGAGCACTTCTCGTTGGTGAACGCGGGATCCACGGCCGCGTAGTTCAGGTACAGGATCTCCTTGCCCGGGTTGCGCTCGTTGTGCCGGTTCACCGCTTCGATCAGCGCCCCGGCGACCGCCGAGCTGTTGCCCTGCGTGATGTAGCGGATGTTCTGGTCGATGACGCGCTTGAGCTGGTTGAGCGATTCCTGCGGGCTCACCTTGTTGTCGAACGGCACCACCTCGAGCTTCTCCTTGCCGAGAATGCCGCTCGCGTTGATGCGCTCGACCGCGAAGCGGAATTCGGCGAGCCCCTGCTCGCCGACGTTGGCGAACGGCCCGGAAAGCGGATCGATGTAGGCGACCTTGATCGTCTGCGCCCAGGCGCCGAACGAGATCAGCGCGGCGGCGATGCCGAGCGCGCTCGCGCGAATGAAATTCCCTCTCATGATTTCTCCTCCTGCAAAGGTGCGACGGGGATGCCGCTGAAGGTCGTTTTGCGAATCGATGTTATGCAAGGTCCCCTGAACGGTCAAGGAGAACGTCCGGCGGGGATTGACAGCGCTGCTCCCCCCGGAGCAGCATGCCCCGGACCGACCGGAGCCCCGGCCGGGTCTCGCCCTGGGAGTCTTGCTCAATGAAGAAGCTGGGTGGCATCGACGCGAGCTTTTTGTACATGGAGACGCCGGAGACCCCGATGCACGTCGCCGGGCTTACTTTCATCGAGCTGCCCGCCGGCTACTCGGGAAGCTTCTACGCGGACTACAAGGCGCACATCGGGCGGCGGATGCACCTGGTGCCGATCTTCAGCCAGAAGCTCGTGCCGGTGCCGTTCGAGATCGATCA
Source organism: Burkholderiales bacterium (assembly GCA_036007105.1). Lineage (GTDB taxonomy): Bacteria > Pseudomonadota > Gammaproteobacteria > Burkholderiales > SG8-39 > 2-02-FULL-66-14. The sequence continues at coordinate 3,957 of DASYPC010000184.1, forward strand.
TCCGCTGTGGGTCGACGACGACGAGGTCGACCTCGACTATCACGTGCGCCATCTCGACCTGCCCCCGCCCGGCACGATGGAGCAGCTCGAGGAGCTGGTCGGCCGGCTGCACTCGAATTTCCTCGACCGCAGCCGTCCGCTGTGGGAGTTCTACGTCATCGAAGGGTTGCAGAACGGGCAGGTCGCGATCTACACGAAGATGCATCACGCCGCGGTGGACGGCGGCGCAGGAATGGCGCTCAACAGTGCGATGTACGACCTCACCCCGGAGCCGCGCCAAGTCGAAGCGCCGCCGCCGAAGCTGCGCACGGCGAGCAAGCAGCTCGATCCCGCTCAGCTGCTGGGCACCGCCTACACCAACCTGCTGAACCAGCAGATCAAGGCGATCCAGGCGATCCCCGATGTATGGAAAACGATTGCGAGCTTCGCCACGCCGGCGCCCGGCGCACCGCTGCTGCCGCAGCCGGCGCAGCTCCTCATCGCGCCCAAGACCAGGCTCAACGGCACGATCACCAGCCAGCGGATCTACGCGGCACGCTCGATGCCGCTGGCGGAAGCGAAGCGCATCTCGAAGAAGACCGGGACCACGTTGAACGACGTAGTGATGGCGATCTGCGGTGGTGCGCTGCGCCGCTATCTCGACGAGAAACACGATCTGCCAGACGCACCGCTGGTCGCGTTCGTGCCGGTGTCGCTGCGCCA